>JAHITX010000060.1 GCA_018817425.1 Pseudomonadota bacterium | reverse complement strand
TTTGCCTAGTACGGTTTACGTAGGTCATGGCACGACTCTTGGAACCAATGCTGTTATAAACCGTACATTCGGAAAAGTAGGTCTTTTAACCACAGCCGGGCATGAAGATATTTCCATCATTATGAGAGCCGGTGCAAAAACTGATGGGCTTAGTGAAGATGAAGTCAAACATCAGGCTACCTGCCGCAAACCTGAGCCGCTTGTACCCCGTCCATTGATTAAAGGCATAGTTGAGCGTATAGACTGCTTCGGCAAAGCAGTAATTCCTTTGGATCTCAAACAGGCAAAGCAGGCAATTGATGAGCTGGCGGCGGAAGGTTGTGAGGCTATAGCCATATGTCTGTTATGGTCTTTTACGAATTCGGAACATGAAATTGCGTTAAAAAAGCTGGTAGAGGAGAATTATCCGGATATTTATTTGGCGGTATCTCATGAAATATCTCCCAAACTCAGAGAATATGCCCGTACAATGACTGTTATTATTGATGCCTGTATAGGAAAGCTGACACGCGAATATATTGATTCATTAAACCAGGAGCTGAAGAATTCCGGGTTAAAGCAGGATATTTCCATTATGCATGCTTACGGCGGTGTAACAAGCTGGGAGACTGCAAGACCTGTTTCAACCATTGAATCCGGTCCTGTTGGTGGTGTTGTCGGTAGCAAATTCTTAGGTAATGTTCTTGGGGAAAAAAACATAATAACAACAGATGTTGGTGGCACCAGTTTTGACGTAAGCGTTCTGGCAGACGGTGAATGGTCTTTCAAGAAAGAGCCCATCATGATGCGCTTTCGTGTAACTATCCCGATTATCAACATCACATGTATCGGAGCAGCAGGCGGAACAATCTCAAGAATCGATCCGGTTACTGGCGGCTTAAAAGTTGGTCCCGACAGTGCCGGTTCCACCCCAGGCCCTGTTTGCTATGAACGTGGAGGCACAGAACCCACAGTGACCGATGTTGATGTTGTACTTGGTTATCTGAATCCGGGTTATTTTTTCGGCGGTAAGCTTACCATAAATAAAGATAAAGCTTACAAGGCGATCAAAGAAAAAATAGCCGATCCTCTTTGCATGGATGTGGTTCAGGCTGCTGCCGGTATATATGACATTATCAATTCTTTTATGGCAGACAACTTAAGGCAGTCGGTAATTGACAAAGGCCATGATCCGAGAGATTTCGTACTTCTTTCATATGGCGGCAACGGGCCTATGCACTGCGCATCTTTTTCAAAAGATTTGGGCGTTAAAAAGGTTGTAATTCCTCCTCAGTCTTCGGTATTTTCGGCATTCGGCATTGCCTGTTCGGATGTAATTCATGTTTACACCCAGACCGATGTTAATATCATGCCTGCTGATCCGGTGCACCTGAATGCGGTTTTTGAAAGCATGGAAAAAAAAGCTATTGAAGATATGGCTCTTGAAGGCATAGCAGCAGCCGATGTTGAGCTTCACCGCGAGCTTGATATGAGATATAACAGGCAGGTTCACGAAGTCAATATCCCTGTTCCGACCAAAAAGCTTAATGCCGAGGATGTCCGGCAGACTATGAATGATTGGGAAGGCAGATATGAGCAAATTTACGGCAAGGGTTCCGGATTCCGTGAAGCGGGTATGCAGGTTGTAACTTTCAGGTTAAATGCAGTAAGTAAACTTCTTAAACCTTCCCTTGAAAAGGCTTCCTATGAGCCTGTAGCCGATTCTTCACCGGCTGTTAAAGGGACAAGACCGGCCTTTTTCAGAAAATACAATGATTATGCAGAAACCAACATCTACGATTCCAGAAAGTTGAAATACGGCAACAAGATAGAAGGCCCGGCCATTATCGAAACACCAAGCACCACCATGGTCATCCTCCCCGATCAAAAGGCGGAGGTCGATGCATACATGAACGTGGTTATCGTAAAACTTTAATTTTTGACCGTAGAGGAGGAATATATATGAGTACAGATAGTTGTGATTTCAAGATAGATCCTATCACCTATGAGGTTATTAAGCACAGTATCTGGCAGACCTTGTGGGAGGGACGTTCCACTATGGAGAAGGTTTCAGGCTCGGTGGTGGTAACAGAGGCAAAAGAGGTTCTTTTCAGTCTGCATCAGCCCAACGGTGAGACGATAGTAAGTTCAGCCGGTTTGTTGCTGCACATAAGCGGTGTGGAAAAACAAATTGGAAAAGTTATAGAATGGTACAGCGAAAATCCCGGCATAAACGATGGCGATGTTTTCATGTTTAACGACCCGTACATCGGAGGAATGCATGCTCCGGACCAGTCCTGTTTTTGCCCTGTGTATTATGAAGGCAGGTTGATCTGCTGGCTTTCCGCCCTGTTTCATACAGGTGAAGTAGGAGCTATAGAGCCCGGAGGGATGTGCCCGAGCGCCTTGGAAATATTTCACGAGGGAATCAGAATTCCCGGTTTGAAACTCATGGATAAAGGTGTTGAGCGCAAAGATACATATATGCTTCTTCAAAGAGCCGTTCGTGATCCGGGAGGAATAACACTTGATTGCCGTGCCCGTGTTGCAGGTTTAAACGTGGGCAAGGAAAGGATATTAAAATTATTTAAAAAATATGGCGAAGAAGACATGCAGTCCATATTTGTGCAGATGATCGATGATACAAGAGCTTATGCCAAGGCCAAACTGAAAGAACTTCCCGATGGCGTCTGGCGGGATGTATCCTATATAGATCATGACGGCAAAAACTACAATCTGGCTAAAATTGTCACGACCATGACCAAAAAAGGAGACAAACTTACTATTGATTTTACCGGTTCCGATCCCCAGAGGCCAGGCCCTACAAATATGATTTACGAATCAGTGAGAGGTGTTGTTTACACTATTTTATGTACCCGGTTGTTTTATATAGAGCAGTGGAACAGGGGTGTTCTGGACGTTGTAGATATTATAGCTCCTGAAGGTAGTATAGAAAATGCAAACTGGCCTGCACCTGTCAGCATGTCGGCTTTCCATGTTTTACAGCTTTGCGCTATATTAAATACTCTGGTTTCGAAAATGATGGTAGGAGTTCCTGAATATTATGGCGATCAGAATGCCTGTTCACCCCCCAATTCTGCGGTTATAGCCTGGGGCGGTCCCAATCAGTATGGACTTGTTATGGGGACGGTATTTTTTGATATATTAAGCGGCGGTCAGGGCGCCGGTTCCGGTTTTGACGGTGTTGATTCGGGTTGCTTTCCCGTAACACCTGAAGTTATAGCCGGAGATGTTGAGATGTATGAATCAATCATGCCCTTTATTTATCTTACAAAACGTCAGGCCATGAATTCAGCCGGCGCCGGAAAATACCGCGGCGGCACAGGTATGGAGATTATCTATAAGGTTCATAATACTCCCGGAGTTCAGGTTCTTATTCTTGGCTGGAACAAGGAAACCACAGCTGGTCCAGGACTTTGGGGAGGACATCAGCCGGCTCCTTATAAAAATTACGTTGCCAATAACACCACAAGTGACGCATATCTGGCAAGTGGAAAGGCTATTACTTGTCTTGAAGATATTAAAGCAACCGGAGGCGATCAAAAAGAATGGCCTACCATGGTTTCCGCAACACCTGCTTTCCAGGGTGATATTTACTATTTGTACGGAGTAGGCGCAGGCGGCTATGGAGATCCTCTGGATCGTGAACCTGAAAGAGTTTTAGCCGATATTATTAATCTGATAATATCTCCTGAATACGCAAAAGATATATATGGTGTAATAATTGAAGGTAATAATGAAGGCATAAACAAAGAGGGAACTGAAAAACAAAGAGAACTTCTCAAGGCAAAAAGAAGAGAGCGTGCTGCGACAACATGTAAAGCTCCCGAGCTAAATTGTGCTTCCATTGAAGAAGGTATCATAAGAATTCATGAAAACCTGCAAGTAACCAAAGACAAGAAGATCCAGTGCTTGAAATGCGGCCATGTATTTTGCGGAAATGATCAGAATTACAAAGATCATGCATTAAAAGCCGAGATCAAAGGAAGCGAAATCGGAAAGAATTATCTTCAGACCGATAGATTTCTTGTTTATCATGAATTCTATTGCCCGAGTTGTACTACATTGTTATGCCAGGATGCTCTTCCTCCGGGCACTGCTCCTGTTTGGGATGTGCAAGTTGGTGCTTGATAGAAATACGTTTCTATAATGAAAATAGCATATAGAAGTAAAAAGTGATGTTATGGTGTATAATAATTTTATATAACTATAGGGAGATTGAAAATGAAGAATAAAATGTTGATTGTTTTTGTTCTGTTATTCTTAATTCCTGGGCTATTATTTTTTGTTTCTTGCAGTAAACGCTCAGTAATGAGTGATTCCGTGGAAGTCAAAGATGAACCTGAACCTGAACAAGAAATGAACACTGATGAGCCTTCTGCGGATATTGATGTTGAAACTTTTCCGGATGAGCAGACTTATATCAAACCCAAGGGACCTTCCCTAGATGAAAAAATGTCTATGAGTACAACAGAAGCAATGAAATTTGTTAATGAGGATGTTCTTTTTGATTTTGACAGCTCGGTTCTTAACGGTAATGCTAAGAATATTCTTAAAAAGAAAGCGGTATATCTTGAGAAATATCCAGGTGTGTCTGTAACAATTGAGGGGCATTGTGATGAACGCGGAACTAATGAATATAACCTTGCTCTGGGAGAGAGGCGTGCCCAAAGTGCAAAAACTTTTCTCATCAATCTTGGCATAGCCTCATCACGTTTAAAAATCAACAGCTACGGAGAAGAGAAACCGCTTGATCCTCGTCATAACGAAGATGCCTGGGTTAAGAACAGAAGGGATCATTTCGTTATTGAACCGAAATAGCAACTTCATTCCCCGCTGCTTGCGGCGGGGAATCTTCAATTTATTTTTACCATCGGAAAAAATCTATCCTAATATTAATTGTATTAGCTTTGACATCAAAGGCTTTCTTAGTATAAAATTGCCATAAACTTTTTAGAAAAAGATAAAAAACAAAACCCCATATAAAAACAAGGGAGGAAACGATCATGGTTCAGAAACCCACTGAAAAAGAAGAAGAGTATTTTGCCAGAATGGAGTTTGAAAGAAAAAAGAAAATTGAAGACGAAAAACACAAAAAACTCGCTGGAAAGGATAAAGAAAGACTTAAAGAACTTCATTTTATGAGATGCCCCAAATGCGGCATGGAGCTTTTAGAGATTAGTTACAAATCAATCAAGATCGATAAATGCTCAGAATGTGACGGAATCTGGCTGGATGCCGGAGAATTGGAAACGGTTTCCAAGTTTGAAAAAACAGGCATGGATAAATTGTTCAGCGTATTTAAGAAGTAAATGTGGCTAAAATATGTTTCCGGCATTCCCGCATAACTCACAAATACAAACATAAAAACCATCTACGGAAGTCATTTTAGCTGAGTTATTAAATTGCTATAGGAAAATATCACAGTTACGGGTTATGTAATTAGTCGCGAATTTTTGGGAGGGTGGATCAGGTTTCCCAAATTGTAATCTATGCTTCGTAACCCGTAACAGCCGTTCAGTAAGAGAAAACTCTCAGAGTAGCAATAACTTATGATACGGATATAAAATACCGTATAGACATGCTGCTTCCGGCAGAGATGGCAAAAAAAGCGGAAGAACCTGGTGTTTAAAAAAGCTACAAGCGGTGCAGAATTATTTACAGGCAACAATCTCATTATTATGGCATTGGCAAGCGGCAAAATATCTTTAAAACAGTAATTAAGAAACTGGACTATAGTCTATCTTGGGAATTTTACAGGTTCTATTTTAACCGCAATAATTATGCTTTTCACCCATCAATTCATGTTCGGCAAAGGTTCAATCGGACTTAATGCTTTTAAATACAGCAACGGCAAAATGCAATCTTGGCTTTATAGAAGCTTTATTTCTGGGAATTATGTGTAACACTCTGGTATGTCTTGCCATATGGATGTGTTTCAGCGCAAAAACTACTACGGATAAAATATTATCCATAATTATTCCAATAACTGATTTTGTAGCTTCAGGTTTTGAGCACAGTGTGGCAAACATGTATTTTATTCCCATAGGCATTTTCATAAAATCTTATGCACAGCCTCTTTTGTGGGAAAATATCGGCAAAACCGCAGGTGACTATGTTGCCCTGACATGGGATAATTTCTTCTTTGCAAATCTACTTCCTGTAACAATAGGAAATGTTATAGGAGGATTGGTAATGGTAGGGCTGATATACTGGTTTATATATAATAGGAAACCCAACAGCAGAGACTGTGGGGTATTAACAACTTAAATCAAAAGAGGAGACAGCAGAACAGCTCGCACTAAAGGCAAAAAGAGACCTCGACAGGATAAAGATAGAGGCGGAGCAGACGATCACAGCAGCAAAGGCAGAGGCAGAGTCCCTGAGACTGCAAAAGGCAAATATTTCGCCGGACCTTATAGAGCTTAGAAAGATAGAGGCCAATCTCAGGGCTATAGATAAATGGAATGGGATCCTCCCGCAGGTTACAGGCGGCGGGGCAGTGCCATTTATAGGTGTGGGAGATATACAAAAGAGATAAACGAATAGTAATAAGAAAGTAGAGATTCCCATTGTTTAGGTATGGTTATTCTGCGTATTGTTTGCAGGTATTGTAGAGAGCATTATAGATATGAGAAAAGGGCGTAACCCTATAAGGACTAAGGAACTACCAATGAACTGGCATCAGAAGAATATAAATGAAGTCATTAACGAACTTGGATCATCCGCACAGGGCATTTCTTCAGAAGAGACGCTGAAACGCTTTGGAGAATATGGCCCTAATGAGTTAAAGGAAAAAGAGAAGAAAACCGCTCTTGCGATGTTTCTTGATCAGTTCAAAGATTTTATGATTCTTATCCTGATTGCCGCCGCCGTAATATCGGGGTTTATAGGGGATCTTTCCGATACCATAGCCATAATTGTGATTGTTATCTTAAATGCAGTTCTTGGCTTCATACAGGAATACAGGGCGGAAAAGGCAATGGCGGCCCTGAAGAAAATGACGGCCTCATTTGCAACCGTAATCAGAAACGGCGTGCACGAGCGTATATCGGCCTCACACCTTGTCCCAGGCGATATTGTAATTCTTGAAGCAGGAATGATTATTTCTGCCGATATGAGGGTGATAGAGTCTTCACAGTTAAAGATTGAAGAGGCTGCGCTTACTGGCGAGTCTGTCCCGGTTGAAAAGCGAACCGAAGCTCTGCATGATGAACATCTTCCGATTGGTGACAGGAAGAACATGGCATATAAAGGGACCTTTGTTACTTATGGCCGCGGCACAGGTATTGTTACATCAACAGGCATGAATACTGAGCTCGGCAAAATTGCAACCATGCTTCAGGATGAGGAAGAAGTAAAGACACCGCTTCAGAAAAGGCTTTTAAGCTTTGGCAAAAAACTCGCCTTTGCCATTCTTGCAATATGCGCTATTGTCTTTATAGCAGGCATTCTACGGGGGGAAGCTCCTTTACTTATGCTTCTTACCGCCATTTCTCTTGCCGTTGCCGCAATCCCTGAAGCACTTCCCGCTGTGATAACCATTTCACTTGCGCTTGGAGCAAAAAAGCTGGTAAAGCAGAATGCCCTCATTAGAAAGCTACCCGCTGTAGAAACCCTCGGGTCAGTGACCTACATCTGTTCAGATAAAACCGGAACCCTGACTATGAATAAGATGAGCGTAGAAAAAATATACGCTGATGGTATGTCGGCAGGAGCCGGTGCGTTAGAAGGCTTGCAAAATGAAAGTGGTAGCGATCAATTATCCGTTTCCGGTTATTTCATGACGGGACTTGCCCTTAGCAATGATGCCGAAACGGATGGAGAAAACAATGTTATCGGTGATCCCACTGAAACTGCTTTATACACTGCTGCGAAACTTAACGGTTTTGACAAAAAAGAATTAGAAAAAGATTTCCCCCGCGTTGCCGAAATTCCATTTGATTCAGATAGAAAGTGTATGACCACCTTTCATAAATGGCAGGCATCAAGTCCGGAACCGGAAGATAAAGCTGCTTTCATCTCTTTTACAAAAGGAGCCCTGGATGTTTTAATTGAAAAGTCGGTTGATGTCTTATCATCTAAGGGAGTAACGGCAGTTGATATTGGTGAGATTAACAAGATTAACGATGCGATGGCTGCCGATGGCATGAGGGTTCTTTGTCTTTGCATTAGAAAGTGGGCTGCTTTGCCTGACGGTTTAGTTCCTGAAAATGTTGAGTCAGAACTTACCATCGTGGGTCTTGCGGGGCTGATTGACCCACCGAGGCAAGAAGCACAAGAAGCTGTTTCAATGTGCAAGGCAGCCGGGATAAAGCCTGTAATGATAACGGGCGACCATCCTCTTACCGCACAGTCTATAGCAAGGAGGATTGGGATATTAGAAGATGGCTCTGATGCCGTAATTACCGGCAGAGAACTTGAAAAGTTATCCATGGAGGATTTTGAAGAAAGGGTTGAACATATAAGGGTCTATGCCAGAGTGGCCCCTGAACAAAAGCTGAAGATTGTAAAGGCCCTTCAGGACAAGGGACAGTTTGTTGCCATGACGGGTGACGGGGTCAATGATGCTCCGGCATTAAAAAGGGCGGACATCGGTGTTGCAATGGGAATTACAGGAACGGATGTCTCAAAAGAAGCGGCACATATGATACTGCTTGATGACAATTTCGCCACCATAGTAAAGGCTGTCAAGGCAGGAAGACGAATCTTCGACAACATCCGTAAGTTCATAAAATACACCATGACAAGCAATTCCGGCGAGATATGGACCATATTCCTTGCCCCATTTTTAGGGCTTCCTATCCCTCTTCTGCCGATTCATATTCTTTGGATAAACCTCGTGACTGATGGACTTCCCGGTCTTGCCCTTGCGGCAGAGCCTGCCGAAAAAGGGATCATGCAAAGACCGCCCAGGCACCCTATGGAAAGCATTTTTGCACACGGTCTTGGCGTCCATATCGTCTGGGTAGGACTCCTCATGGGCTTTGTTTCAATCTTTACGCAGGCATGGTCTATTAAAACAGGGCACGCCCACTGGCAAACCATGGTGTTTACTGTTTTATGCTTGAGCCAGATGGGACATGTGCTTGCAATAAGATCGGAAACCGAGTCTATTTTCAGCCAGGGATTGGCATCAAATAAACCTTTACTGAGTGCATTCGTATTGACTTTTGCCCTTCAAATGTCAACGATCTATGTTCCGGCCTTAAACCCGATATTCAAGACAGAACCATTAACCTTTGTTGAATTATTGTTTACTCTCGCATTGTCTTCTGTAGTTTTCTTTGCGGTAGAAATAGAAAAATTTGTCAAGAGAAGAAACTCATAAAAGTTATTTATTATGGAGTTTATTTTAATATAAAGAACAAAATTTTTATTAACATATAAAATTAAAAGGAAAAAAATATGCAACAATCATATCCGCTTAAAGGTGCACAAACCCAGATTCTTGTAAATGAATTTATACGCAGTGTTTATAATTGGATGGGAATCGGTCTCGCTCTTACAGGTCTTATTGCCTATTATGTTTCAAACGATGCCGGACTCCAAAGCTTGATATTCGGCAATAAGCTTGTATTTTTCGGATTAATAATAGCCGAATTAGCACTGGTTTTTACAATAAGCGCCAGAGTAAACAAGATGAAAGCATCAACGGCAACGGCAATGTTTATAATTTATGCAGCATTAAACGGTGCTACTTTATCTGCTATATTTCTTATATATACTGCTTCATCTATTACATCAACCTTCTTTGTATGCGCTGCGACTTTTTTAGCATGCAGCATATACGGAATGGTAACAAAACGCGATTTGACATCAATGGGCGGATTTATGACCATGGGATTAATAGGCATTATAATTGCGTCTGTTGCCAATTTATTTATAAAAAGCTCCGCCATGAGTATGATTATCAGTTATATCGGAGTAATAGTTTTTGTTGGATTAACTGCATATGATACGCAGAAATTAAAACACATGGCAATGACACAACCTTCCGGACTCGAGGCAGGTGTTATTAGAAAAGGAGCTATATTGGGAGCTCTTTCACTATATTTGGATTTTATAAATCTATTCCTTATGTTGTTAAGAATTATGGGAGACAGGAGGTAGCTGGTAAGCTCTTAAGTTCATTCGTCAAATAAATGATGTTCCTATATTAGGCTAAAATATAGAGGATGAAAAAATGCAATTGAAGTGAGGTTCTCCTGATGGGTATAGCCGCAGATATCATAATTATCGTTCTTGCCGCCTTGGTTGGTGCGCTCATTGCGCAAAAATTCAAACAACCGTTGATCTTAGGGTACATACTTGCGGGCGTTGTTGTAGGACCATACACTGGTGGGATTACGGTTGGAGATATTCATGAAATAGAACTATTGGCAGAAATCGGAGTAGCCCTTCTTCTCTTTGCGCTGGGGTTGGAATTTTCTCTCAGCGAGTTAAAACCGGTACGAAACATTGCCCTGTTTGGCACTCCTGTTCAAATTCTGCTTTCCATCGGTCTTGGCTTTTGTCTTGGGAAGTATTTAGGGTGGTCCTCGGCGAGTGCGTTATGGTTTGGGGCATTAATATCACTTTCCAGCACCATGGTAACCCTGAAAACCCTTATGAGCAGGGGGCTTGTGGGAACACTTTCCAGTCGGGTAATGATTGGTATGCTCATTGTTCAGGATTTGGCCGTCATTCCGATGATGATTATCCTCCCTCAACTAAGCAACCCCGAGGCGGGTTTGCCCCTCTTGGTAATTGCCGTAATCAAATCTGGAATCTTCCTGGTGGTGATGCTTTATCTGGGCAGAAAAGTACTTCCATGGTTGCTGTCGCATGTGGCCCAATGGAACTCCAGGGAACTTTTTATTTTATCCATCACCGCCATAGGTCTTGGGGTGGGATATGCCACATACCTTTTCGGGCTTTCTTTTGCTTTCGGCGCTTTTGTTGCCGGTATGGTTTTGAGTGAGTCTGACTATGGTCATCAAGCATTGAGTGATATTATTCCCCTAAGGGATATCTTTGGTCTTTTGTTTTTTACATCGGTCGGCATGCTTCTTGACCCGGTGTTTTTGTTGGAAAACTGGGACAAGATTCTCTCTCTGGTTATTGTCATCGCGGTTTTCAAAGGTACAACATTCTCCTTGCTGGCCATGCTCTTCCGATATATCAATATTGTTCCAATTGCAGTTGGGCTCGGGTTGTTTCAGGTGGGTGAATTTGCGTTTGTACTTGCACGGCTAGGACTTGAAACTAAGGCCATCGACCAGAATATGTATTCACTCGTCCTCGCCGTATCAGTGTTGAGCATGGTGTTAACCCCATTTGCTTCGTCCTTGGCGGCTCCTCTCTATAAATTAAAAAAACGCCTATTCAAGTATGAACCCTTGCAAACAGAAAACATTCCGCATTCAGGACTTAAGGATCATGTCGTCATCGCCGGCGGCGGGCGGGTGGGACAACACATCGCCCAGATCTTGACTCAACTCAATCTCCCTTTTGTCATCATTGAATTAAATTACCAGCGAATGCTTGAATGTAAAGCTGCAAAATATCCGATAATCTATGGCGACATGAGTCAGTCAACAGTGACTGATGTTTCAAAAATACATGCCGCCAGACTTTTGCTCATTACTACCCCTTCAGTTGTTACCTCTCAGTCGATTGTAGAACAGGCTCTTCGTTTTAGACCGGAATTGCATATCATTGTCAGGGCTATTGGCGCTGATCATGCTCGGAAGTTATATGAAAGCGGGGTTTATATGGCGGTTCTGCCAGAGATGGAGGCAGGGCTGGAAATTGCAAGGCAGGCACTTCTCCACCTGGAAATTCCTGTAGCCGTTATTCAGCAATACACCGATGCCGTACGACAAAAAATTTATGCGCCGATTTATCAATCGAATAGTGATCATAGGCTTCTTGCAAAGTTTGATAATATAAAAAATATGTTGGAAATTTCGTGGGTTACTCTTGCACCTGGAAGCCCTCTTGTCAGTAAAAGCATTAAAGATGCTGCTGTTCGTGCCAGAACCGGGGCATCAATTGTAGGGATTATCAAAGAAAAAGTATTTTTTTCCAATCCTAAAGCAGATTATTCTTTTCAAGAAGGGGATCTGGTGGCAATTGTCGGTAATCAGCAAGAACGAAACGAATTTAAAAAAATAGCCGGAGTTTGATAGAATATTCGGTGAGGAGGAAATTATTTATGAGAATGATATGTTTTTCTGATTTTATTTATACAAATCTTTCAGTACGAGTTTAAAAACCATAATGCTTCCACTTCACTATGCGCTTCCCATCTCTCGTAACCCATCGCTAAAAGCAGTACAATTATTGAACGCCTATCGGGTCTATATGAAAGCTGCCGCCGCAATTTGATTTATACCGGCTTTCCCCCTGTCCCATTAGTTCACCCAGACTTTGGCCGGGAGTAATATCAGCCGGCAAGGTTATGTACACATCAACCAGATTTCCATTACTGCATTTTAACTCTATGCGGTTGTGCGTGCCGTTTCCGAGTGCACACTCCACTTTGCTGATAAACTCTTCTTCGCTGACATTTTTACCTGTATTGCGGGTAAAAAAATAAGCTATGCCCGATTCATTGAATTGATGTGTCAGATCTATGGCTGTTTCGTAATATTCATCAATGGACCATTTAGTCTGGCAGGTACCGTGCTTAAACCACTCATGGCGCTGTAAACAGGAGCCAGCCGAGGCACTTGGCATAACTTGTTCGAGCGTTTGCCGGGTTTGAGAAAAAAGTTGCAGCACAGGATAGTCGCAAAAATCGCCCGGTGTGTTTTGAACCTCACCGCAGAAGCCATAATCTTTACCGCATGATTTTTTATTAGGCCACAAACCGTGCAGGGTAAAATTACGTGCCTGATACGATTTTTTATCTTCTATACGGCATTCAGGTTTATCACAATGCGTTTCACAAAAAGCGGGTTGCCAGCTTAACGCCAGCACATAACTATCTTCCAGGCCCGCAGTCTGGCATTCATTAGTCTGAGTACCACTTTGTCCACCGGAACTTCCGCTATTTTCGGTTTGGACATCAAACGTACCACAATGCTTTGGAATCCAACGTTCTACCGGATTCGCACCGGAAACACGCACCCGGTACCAACTGGGATTTTCTGCTTTATTGGCCTCAATAACCGGATAATTTTTGTTGATCACAAGCTTTGTGTTATCGGGGTTGGTTAGTTTGTTTTTTGAAACATAAGCTTGGCAGGCTTGGGTTGCTGTAATAGTTCCGGTGGCCGGAGAAGCGGCGCAAACATTTGAAGCAATACAAAAAGCCATTACAATAAGTACAATTGTTTTTATAAACTTAATCATATCTTTTATCTCCCGGCATATTTTATTCGCTCTTTTTCAAAGATTTTTCGCTGGGCATCGAACCCAAAATCAGTTCCTTAGCTGTTTTGTCGGCTATGGGAAAAAAAGCCTTGTTTTAATTCCATGATATTCAAATATATAAAGGCAAAGTAGAATTTATGAGGTTGTAAAATTATACACCATTGGTATAAGAAGATATATAAACGTAAAGGCTAATGCAACTGAAGAATAAATTTAAACCATGCTATAGCAGGAAAACACGAGCTATCTTCTTAAATAAAACAAAATGAAAAATAATTTAAGTCTCCGTATAAGAATATACGCAATACTGATATCGCTCATAATAATTACAATTCTTGGCGGTTCCGTTATGTTTTGGTATACTTTCAGAATAGAAAGTGCCTTAACGCATTTGGTTGAAAAAGATATAGTTGCGTTGCAATCAGCTGAAGAACTTGAAATGGCTATAATAAGTCAGAAGGGTTTTGTAACCTATTATTTTCTCGATAATGATCCGGAATGGCTGAGACAGTTGGGTGAATACAGACAGATATTTAAGAAGAAACTCGAAGAAGTAAAACTCATATCCGAAAATGAATCTCAAAAAAAGATTATCGAAAATATAGAAAAGGAATACGGTATCTATATAGGATTGAAAGACCGTGTTATCTCTTATTATATTGCAGGTAAGCGTAAAGAAGGGGCAAAGCTTCATAAAGATGTACGAAATCAATTTACCAAGATTATCGAACTTTGTGATGAATATAAGATTGTTCATGTAAACAGGGTTGCCCTTGCCAAGGAAAATAGTCATAATGAAGCTATTCAATTAAGATATTTTGCCGTAAGTGCTCTTATTATGAGCACATTTCTTATTATCATGATGGGGGTTCTTCTTGTTAAAGGCATTCTAAAGCCTATTTACCGTTTGGCTATGGAAGCAGGCCGGGAAGGTAATACAGGAAGTGCGCATGATGAAATCGCAGTGCTTGTTAAAAATGTAAGAGATCTGATCAATGATTTCGACCTTACACATTTTGAACTGGAAAAAAGTCGTGAACATTTACAGCAGTCTGAGAAGATGGCCCTGGTAGGAAAACTTGCCGCGGGAATGGCACACAGCATAAGAAATCCTTTTACATCCGTAAAAATGCGGCTTTTTTCGCTTGAACGTTCCAAAAACCTTACAGAAACACAGCAAGATGACATTAAGGTGATATCTGATGAAATACGCCAGATGGATACCATAGTTCAGAACTTTCTTGAATTTTCAAGGCCGCCAAAACTGAAGATGCAAAAAATCAGCCCCTCTCTTGTAGTAGATCTTGCAATACAACTGCTCGAACATCGTATTAAATCATATGATGTTACAGTAAATATTGTAAGAGAAAAAAATCTTCCTGAAATAGATATTGATCCTGAACAACTAAAAGAAGTAATAGTCAATCTGATGATCAATTCCTGCGAAGCAATGATAAGAGGCGGTTTAATAACAATTTATGAATATGAGGATATTGATACTGCAATAGGTAAAGCTGTCGTGTTAAAATTTAGTGATAATGGCCCAGGAATTCCAAAATCTTTTATTGCAAAAATTATGGAGCCTTTTTTTACAACCAAGGAAGAGGGAACAGGGCTTGGGCTTAGTATAGTAACCAGAATAATTGAAGAACATGGCGGTCGTATTGATGTTGAATCAAAGAAACGGGAGGGCGCGGCTTTTATAATTACTCTTCCT
The DNA here is from genome assembly GCA_018817425.1 of Pseudomonadota bacterium. NCBI lineage: Bacteria > Pseudomonadati > Pseudomonadota > Pseudomonadota bacterium. The sequence continues at coordinate 69,768 of JAHITX010000060.1, read as the reverse complement.
GCAAAAGACAAAAGTAAAGGAAAAAGCATTTGAGCTCTATTCTTGTTATTGATGATGATGATCAGCTCCGCAAAAGTTTTCAAAAACTTCTGGCTGAAGAAGGCTATTGTGTAGTTGGAGCTGCTTCCGGTGAAGCCGGTTTAAGTGAAGTCAGGAATCAGGCTCCTGATATTGTAATTCTTGATATGCGTCTGCCTGGCATGAACGGACTTGAAACATTTAAGGCAATACATAAAATTGAGCCAAAACTTCCGGTTATAATAATGACCGCCTTCGGAACAACGGAAACAGCTATCGAAGCAACAAAACTGGGAGCATTTGACTACATCCTTAAGCCCTTTGACATACCTGGAATGCTCTCTCTTATTGAACAGGCCATAAATGCAAGCCGTTTTATGCGTTCTCCTGTTGATGTGGACGCAATTACCGATAAAGCATCAAGAGATGCGATAGTCGGACGTAGCAGTGTAATGCAGGAACTCTACAAAGCAATAGGGAGGGTATCCCCAACCGATGCTACTGTTTTGGTGCGGGGTGAATCCGGAACCGGAAAGGAATTGGTTGTAAGAGCTTTATATCAGTATAGCCTGAGGGCTGATAAACCCTTTCTTGTAATAAACTGTGTTGCCATTCCGGAGAATCTGCTTGAAAGTGAACTGTTCGGTTATGAGAAAGGCGCCTTTACCGGCGCAGCTCATCGCAAGGTGGGAAAGATTGAACAGGCTCATAATGGAACAATTTTTCTGGATGAAATCGGGGATATGCCTTTAAATCTTCAGGCAAAAATGTTGAGACTTATACAGGAAAAAAAAATTGAGCGCGTCGGCGGCCTTGTTAATATTAATACCGATGTCCGAATCATTGCAGCTACAAACAGAGACCTTGAAAAGGCGATTCTTGACGGAAGATTTAGAGAGGATCTCTATTATCGCTTGAAAGTAGTTACGATTCAGCTTCCTTCCTTAAGAGAAAGGGAAAATGATATACCTGTTTTAACGGATTATTTTCTCACAAAATATTCTAATGAAAAAGGCATTAAAAACCCCGGAATAAATGATGAGGCAAAAACTTTGCTTTCGTCATATTCGTGGCCAGGTAATGTACGTGAACTTGAAAACACTGTACAAAAAGCTCTGATATTTAACCGGGGAGTGCCCTTATCCGCTGATGATATTTCCCAGGTTATCTGTGAAAAACCTCATTCGGACGGATCAAAGAAGGATATGGGCGATGAAGCCATGAGGCAATGGCTTAGAAAAGAATTGAAAACCCGCGATGCTGAAAATCTTTTTGACAGCTTCATGGATGAATTCTCGTCTATATTAATAAGTGAAGCCTTAAATATATGTAATGGAAACCGCTCAAAGGCTGCCAAACTTTTAGGCCTCTCCCGTCCCACACTTCATTCAAGAATTGAAAAACACAACATAGTCATGGAAACATTTGCCCGGGAAGATAATTAATTGCATACTGCCTATATGCTAATTCGGTGCAAGTTATCTCTTTGTTGATCCAAAAAGGTGATTTGTACTTTTTAAACGGTTTCAGCTTAAGTTTCATGGGATAGTACTGATGGCGTATTGAAGAGTCCATCAAAACGTATATTTTTCAACCATAAAGTTTTTGGCCAATGCTTCTACGCTTGCCTCATTTGTCATAAGCATATCCATTTGTCGTGTGAACAGTAAGAGACGCCCGATTATATCAAGCTTTTGTTCAATGAGAGCGCTTTCGTGCTTCTGATATCGCGCGCTGACCTTATCTCCTGTGACTTCTACGGCAAAATCGTTTGACTTAAGGATTATTGCGATAGTCCTTGCTCGTCTGTTTCTCCTTATATCATCGGCGGCTCCGCCCTTAAACGAAAATGAAATATAGTTCATATTAACTGTCTGGGAGCAATAGGAATCAAGGACACCATAGTGATAACCCACACGCGAACTGAAATTAAGATATTTATCTGAAATTATGGCGTAGCTTCGGTCACCGAACCTTTCAACCTGAGAAGGAGGAGAAAGCATCTGTTCTTTCATCACGGATAAAAAGCCTTTGAATTCCACAGGGCGCAAATGCTCTTTTTGAAAATCTTCATGTATCATTCCTCCAAGCAGCGCTTTAAAAGGAATTGAAGCTATCTTGTCGGGAGTTACATTCTTATGATCCGTATTCGTTTCGGTAAAGCCGCCACCTATATCAATAACATAAAGATCAAGCGGAATATTGCTCTTAAGTTTAAAAGCTATTCCATTTTTTTCGCAGACAAAGTCACTGAGTTGAAACATCTCAGTGTAGGAGAATTCGTGAGCAAGGCGACTTATGTCATGAAGAGATTTGCATGAATCAGGTGTAAAATTTGGCGATCTTGCATCCGTGAGATTCAGAGGAATTATCCAGTCGCTTACTTCTCTTAAAATCTTGTACACCGGCGTGTCCTTCATGGGGAATTTGCCTTTATTCTGAAATGGCTCCAATTCATGTACCCTTCCCTGATATACCCTTCCTGAGTAGGCATCTACGGTAATTTCCATGCCGGACGGTATCCTGGTGGTTGCATCATAGGCGTTTACAATTGTAGGAACACCAAATTCCCTGGCAAGAGAGGCCATATGCCCGGCTATGTTGCCGATATCGGTTATTATAGCCCGGGTTTTTTTCATAGCCATGACAAGCTTAGGGGAAGAATGTCTTGCTATAAGAACCGATCCATCCGGGAAATTCAAGAGATCTTCATCTGAAGCAACTATAAAAGCAGGCCCTGAACCTACCCCGCCTGAAACGCTCATGCCTTTTTCTATCAAAAGAGGGTATTGAGTAAATACAGGCGTTATAGGAATAGTCTTTCCATATTGTTCGGCATGTAATGGTCGGCTTTGAAGGATAAGAAGATTACCGTCAGGAGCAAGAGCCCACTCTATATCCTGAGAGCACCCGAAATGTTTTTCGAGTTTTGTGGCATATCCTGCAAGTATACTTATTTCTTCTGGTGATAGGCAGGGTTTGTGGCGAAGTTCATCCGAAACATCGGTTTCCATTAATCCATCATCAGGATTACTGACTAGTTTAACGGTCTTATAAGAAATATCCGCTTCAATTACCCGGCCATCATTATCCACAAGGTATCTGTCAGGAGTTACAATTCCTCCAACAGCATAAGGCCCCAGCCCCAATACAGCAGTGATGATAATATTTTTTTCCAGCAGATTGAGAGGATTTCCTGAATACATAACACCGCTTGAAACAGAATCCACCATCTGAAGACAGGCTACGCTCATGCCGATGTCTTCATCTCTTATTCCTTTATTGAGGCGGTAGGTAATAGCCTGTGGTGTATAAAGACTTGCTGCAATTTCCTTGTATGACTGAATCAGCTGGCTTCCCGGCACATTTAATCTGGACAGATATTGACCTGCAGATGAATGTTCTCCATCTTCTCCTATTGCGCTGCTTCTCATTGCCACCCTTAACGAAGGTTTCAAAGGGTTTACATCAGAAGCAGTTTCTGCAAGTTGTGCATAGGCAAGATTTATAGCTTTTTCCAGTTCAGGAGGCACCTTAGATGATAATATCAAACTGCAAATGTCCTCGCTGATGGTTTTTATTGTTTCAGGATCATCAGGGTCGATCTCCATCTTTTTTTTGCTGATTTTGTCCAATAGATCAGTTTTCAGCATAAATAATTTAAAAGCCCGTGTGGTGATGGCAAATCCGCGTGGTATAGGAAGACAAACTTTGTTATATACTTCGCCAAGATTGGCGTTTTTACCTCCCACCCAGTCAGTCATCTCCGAATTTATCATTGAATAAGGTAAAATAAATTCAGCAGGGAAATCCTCCTTTTTTTTCTTGAGAATTTCTTTAATATTTATATTTATTTTTTCAACCATATCAAAAAGTAAAGAATATCGATGGCCGGAAAGATCATCCAGGTTTTTTACCATCCTTAGAGCATGGAAAATTGCCTTGCCTGATCTTGATCTTATATACGACATGCCAAATACCTGCTGTCCTATAAGTTTTTCCTCAATGTCACTTATTATTTTTAAAAATTCGGAGTTTGAATCCAAGAGCATTTTAAAGCAGGAATATTTATATCTGAAGAGATCAGATATATTATCTCTTTCATGATTGCTTTTGGATGTTTTTTCTCTGTAAAATAACTTAAGCTTTTTAAACATTCTTATTTTTCCCGAATGCGTTCTTCCTCTATATGCCTTCGACGATGAGCATCCTCAACTTTGGATAAAAGATCATTTAAATTACACGGCTTGACAATATAGTCATAAGCTCCCAATTTTATCCCCTCTATGCCTGCCTCCACCGAAGCATGTCCGGTAAGAAGTATTACCTCTAATAGCGGGTCTATCCTTTTTAAATATCTTAAGGTTTCTATTCCATCAATACCAGGCATCTTAATATCAACTATGACTACATCGAATTTATTATTTCTGATTAATTCTATTGCTTTTTCACCGCTACTAACATCGACAACATCAATATTTCTCCTTTTTAATCTCGCTGTCAGTGTTATTCTGAAATCTTCCTCATCATCCACCAGTAAAAGGCGTATATTATTCATTTGTTGATTTCCATGTTATATGAATCGTAAAAGTTTATAAGTTAAAAAAGGATAAGATTATTCTAATAATCAATATATATCAATAATATAAAATAATATGAGTTGTATTTATCAGGAGACTGATACAATATAGCCGGGTTTAATCAGGCAACCCAATTCCGCGCAAGCAATAGAGTCTATGCCATTTGCACTATTAACTACAGCGGTTCCCACTGGTTGGCCCTTATCATTGAAAACGGTAAGGCATGTGCTTACTTTAATGCCATGATCCATACCCAAGCCAAAAAAGATTTCACATGTTTCTTTAGTATTTTTTACTTTGTAAATTACCGCCTTTTTCTGCTTTGCCATCTGATTTTCAATTTTTCCGGATAGTATAAATATATACCCGAAAGATAGAATAATAAACGGTAAAAAAGAAGCCGCAAAAACCCATGGCGAAATATCTATGTATCGTTTTATTACAGATTTGAAGCTTTGTTGATATTTCGCATAATCCTTATATACTCTTACAAGAAATTTATCGTGTTTTTTTTGCAGGTTTATATCTTTAATGCCGACGATGATGCTGTATTCGCCGGCTTTTGCGTCCGGACTTATTATAAGATGTCCCTGCCACATGTTATTACCAAACCAGTGGCCTTTCTGAAGTGAATCAATTGAAATTTGAATAAAATCTGAGCTGCTTTTATAGACAATTTCATCGCCACTTTTAACCTTTTCTGCTGTGAGCCCATTTAATTCTACCGATGTTCCCGGAAGAACATCAAATTCGGTTGCTGATTGCCTGAACCCTGCTATTATTGTATCAATGAGTGAAAAACAGACAATAACACAAAGTATGGCGGCAACTTTTCCAACAGCTCTTCTTAAGCGCAGGGTTTTTTCCATATCATTCATTGCCGCTTTATCTCCGTTTTAGTCGCCTTCACAAAAAGTCAATAAACGACTTTTTATGAAGGCATCAATTTGTTATTTCTTGAAAATATCGGTTTTGCTGATATTCATAAACCGTCTTGCCTTCCCTTCCACCTTATAATATATGCGGACTTCATCTCCTGAATCCCAGGTATCGTCCGGTAGAGCAAAATATTGCTCAGGAAGTGAAAAAGTAATGAGAATTTTTTGCCTACCCGAATAAAGGGTAATAGTTTTATTTGCTTTGTCTATAATAGGAAAAGTTTTAGGTTCCTCAGTTTCCTCATCGTAGACCAGTGGGTCTTTCTTGGCCACATTATCTTTCTGATCGATTACTTTGTAATCTATTGCTTTAAAGTTTTGTGTGGCTGTATCAAATATGACTATCTGGTTTTTCTCGGTATCCAGTTGCATACGTTTACCGGCTTTGGGAAGAGCTCCGATTTCATCAGGGTTCTTCGGCATCTCATATGTATAAGGCGGAAGATGTGTATAGTCCGGATTCTTCGGGTCGGCATTAAAGTCTCTTATTAGTGTAACCGTTGCTTTTTCTTTATCAAATTCGATAACTCTGCCCTGATCTACATTTCCTAATTTTCCGCAGGCAAAGATAAAAATAAATGATAAAGCAGACAATACGGTAAACAGGCCATGTTTTTTTATCATAGTATGCTTTCTCATGCTAAGCGCCTCCCTTCTTCATAGCAATTTCATTCTTTGCGCCCTGGATCATTCTGACAAGAATATACAGAGACAAAGCGCCAACAAGCCCTAGTATAAGAACTGTTGAGCAAGTATCCATTATAGCTTTGGTTCCTGCCACATACCTTGGAATAAGCTTCATTATAATGGAAACACAGCAGCCGATAACAGCAATTCCAAAAGCGATACGAATTCCGTAACCTTTGATATATTTGGTCGCTACTGTTCCGATTTGTGCTCCTACAGCGGCACCGCACAGCATTATAACAACGGCGACAAGTTCCGTTCTGCCTTTGAAAGTATATGTGCCGGCTCCGTAAAGACCTGATATCATAACTTCAAAAAGGTCTGTTCCGACGGCTATGTGGGTAGGACAACCTATGAAATAGATAAGAGCGGGCATACGTATAAGTCCTCCGCCTATGCCAAGGATGCCGGCCAGCCAGCCTGTAAGAAAACTGATAAAAATTGGCAGCCACGCAGAGCAGGTAAATCCAGCTGCCTTAAAATGTATCATAGGGGGTATTTTAAGTTTATGAAAAGTTTTGTGCCATTCAAGACCAGTGGCAAGTTTGTCAACATCCAGACCTTGATCCCTGGCGTCTTTTTCTTTTCTTTTCTTTTTAGCTACATCTGCAAAAACCATCCATGCGATAAGAATAAGAAGTACAACATACATCCATCGTACAATAAACTCTACTTTTCCTATTCGTTCAAGCCACATTATCATCTGTGCGCCGCACTCAAATCCCACAATAGTGCCTACGAGCATGATCATGCCAAGCCGGTAATCAACATTTCCGAACCTGCCGTGCCGCATTGTGGAAATAAGAGACTTTCCAGCCATGTGGGCAATATCGGTTCCTATGGCAAAGGCCATGGGAAAACCAAGAATATTAAGCCCGGGCGTAACCATCCAAGCCCCGCCCATACCAAAAAAACCACCAATTATTCCGACCCCGACCCCAAGGATGACAAGGCCTGGCCAGAATACTGTAACTCCCGAAATGGGCATCAGAACATATAACCAATCCATGATATAACCTCCAGAAAATATTATTTATTATAATTATATTTCTCTCCCTTAAGGATAGCCGTAAATCTCAGTGTTCGGACAATTCCCTGGATTTTAGGTCTATTCCTATCCTGGACATAACCAGGTCTGCTATAACACCAAAAATCACTCCGATAATCGGAATGGATACAACTGTTAAAATTGTGAAATACACATGACTTTCATTATAAAGATTGGCAAACCATGCCTCCCAGCCGCTTAACTTACGGGTGTCGGCTACTATAACGAGAAGTGAAGCTTTCTCCCCTCCCGCCAAAGCTGCATTGGCTATAACAAGAAATGTCATTGTAATCATACCTGTAAGTTTAAACCACAATTTACGCATTTTGTTACCCTCCTTTTTATGTTTTATTATTTTTTCGCCTCACGGGCGTATAGTTTAAGTTTCAACAGTATTTAATAAAAATATGCCTTATGATGCCAAATTATTTTTGTATTTTTGCACTGTTAATTTTCAGTTGCTGTGCATTTTTCTTTTTACAAGCCGCTGTAAGCTTTTCAAGTAGTTCTGCGAACTTCACCGGTTTGAGCAGATAATCGAATGCTCCCAGCTTTAATCCTTCAATACTGGTTTCTAAAGCGGCATGACCAGTTAGAAGTATTACTTCGGTTAAAGGATGTAATTTTTTTATCGCTCTTAACACCTCTATCCCGTCAATTCCACCCGGCATCTTGACGTCCAGCAAAACAACATCAAAGGATGTTTTATTAATAAGGTCTAATGCGGCTTCTCCGCTTAAAACTCCTGTTGCCTCTATTTTCCTTTTTTGCAGACGATTTACTATTGTTTCCAGAAAATCAGTTTCATCATCAACAATTAATACACGGAAGGTAAACATTAGTCCTCCTGTTTTGCTTTTATTTCTTTTCAGGAACAACAACCGGAAGTGTAACGGTAAATGTTGTCCCTTTCCCTTCTTCACTTTCAAGGTTTATGGTTCCACCCAGATTCTTTACAATATTATAACTGACGGATAAACCAAGCCCTGTGCCTTTGCCCGATTTTTTGGTGGTGAAAAAGGGTTCAAAAACTCTTGTCTGACGCTCTTTGGGAATCCCAGGCCCATTGTCTTTTATGCTGACTGCTATTTTAGAATCATTGCTTTTACTGCTTATATATATATTTCCATCTTTTCCTACCGCATCTATAGCGTTGGTCAAAAGATTCAAAAATACCTGCTGTATCTGTGAATGATCACTTGCGATAATAGGAAGATCGGATTTTGAATCATTTATTATAGAGATATTATTTGTACGGGCATAACTTTCAAGAAAAGTTATTGTTTCATTAATGACCTTATTAATGTCAACATCTTCTAAGTGAGGTTCCATCCTGCGCGCAAATCCGAGCATTCCATGTGTAACCTTTCTTGCCCTTTCAACATGCTCTTCGATTTTTAAAAGCGACTTTTTATACTCTTCGAGATTTTGGCTGCTCTGAAACTCTTCTTCCTCTAAGAGATCTTCCATCCAACCTGTTTTTTCAGCTATTACTGCAAGAGGATTATTTATTTCATGGGCAACACCTGTGGCCATCTTGCCAAGGGCAGCCAGTTTATCCGAATGAACGAGTTGAGCATTAAGTTCGTTCATCTTATTGTCTGCATATTCCAGACGTTTTATGATTTTGTGAGTTGTAAAGATAGTAGTAAAAATTATCATCAGACAGCCTATTGTTACGATAACAATTTCCATTTGTTTTGTTTTGAAAAGGTGTGTCATTTCTTCGGAAGCATCCTGGCTTATAACAAGAAGCCAGTTGTTTTTTTTAAACCAGCGGCCGGCATATAACAACTTTTTCCCATGTTCGTTTATCTTTTCCAGCGCCATTGTTCCCTCTCCGAAGATAGTAGTGTCTATGCTCGATTTGGAAAGAATTGCGCCTCCAAAACGCATGCTGGTTTGGTAGTAGCCATCTTTGTTTATAATAAAAGCATCCCCTGTTTTTCCAACCTGTGCGGTACGAACGAGGCTTTCAAAAACATCGGAATCTATAGTCGCTCTTAGTATCCATCTTCTGTTTGCTTCCTGACGCTGGAGGGCGATAATAAAATGAGGTACGTTTCTATATCCCATAAACACATCACTTACATAAACACCCTTGCTTTCAACCTCATGAAACCATGGTTCCGAATAATAATTAACATCAAGGAGGTTATAAGGACCGATGTAAGCGACATGACGGCCGGAGCTGTCTATCATTCCCAGATCAATGAACCCTCCAACCCGGTTGTTCATTATTTTGAAGATTTTCTCGAGATTATTTTTTTCCGATAGGAAATCAAATGTATATGAGTCGGACATAGCCAAAAGAATTGCAGTGCGTTCTTTTAGGAATAGTTCTATAGCATTACTCTGAACTCTAGCCCGATAAGTGATTTGTTCTTGAATTTTGTTTTTAAAAACACGTGCAAATTGTTGGTAGATTGTAATACTAAGAAAGATCAGCGGTACGAAGGAAACAAATAGGGTTATAAGAATAATTCTTCTCTGAAGATTTGCGTATAACCTTCTTTTCATATCAGTACCTCCGCCTATCCTTTTCCAAGGTTTGTGCTGATATTGTTCTTTAAAATAGTTTCAATAATTTTTTTAAGTTGTTCTATGCTGTTTCCGCCTTTTTCAACAAACTCTGATAGAGCAAGAATTTTTGAAGTAGCAATATAATCTGAAAAAAATGTATGAAGTACTACCGGAATGTAGGGGGTTTTTTGATTAAGTTTCATCAGCAATAAAGATTCATCAGCATCGGGCAAATCAGGATCAAGTATTAAAAGATCGACAGGATTAAGATTATATACCCATTTTAAAACATCCCTTCCATTTTCCGCCATAACAACGGCATATCCTTCGTCTGTCATTTCACGCTTTAAAAATTCTCTAACATTGGAGTTTCGGTCTGCAATTAGTATTTTGAATTCTTTTTTCAATGCCTATTCCCCCGGTATAAATTATTTTACAAATATTAAGGCAAGACATGTGCCATCTTTATTTAAAGGCATATATTTATAACATATAGATTTATTAGAATAAGTCATGATACGCAATTTGTGATTTTTAAGATCTGTGTCGATATTTTTTACAATATGTAAAATACACTATGACATACTGCCGAAATATTGTATGGGGATTTCCGGTTTTTTTGAAAGGAAAGAGTTAAACCGGGGTTGCTTTAAAAAATACATAACAAACTAACAAAAACTTATTTCTTGAGTTGATTCCTACGGCGCTTATTAATATATATATCCTATATAAACAAATACATATAACCTTTTTTTCAATAATTAATATTAAAAACACGAACACGTCCTGATTTTTCATCCATGTGTCCGCCAAAAACAACTTTACAGACGATAGATTATAAGATAGACAAAAACATATACTTGCATAACTGTTGAAAAAACAATTTCTGATTTTATACCATGACCTGGAAAAACCAACTAAAAGATCCTTATTATAAATACCTTTTAAAAAAAATGCTTTTTATTATTATTGCGCTTTCTTTTGTTCCTTTAGTCACGGTCAGCGGCATTATTTTAGAACGCTTCAGTGCTTCCTACCATAAAAAACAAAACGCCCATCTCGGCGAACTTGTTTTAAAGCATAAGCAAAATATTGACGGTTTTTTGCTGGAAAAATTAAACAGTATAAGATTTATGGCAAAATCATTTACTTTTGAGGAACTTAATAATGAAGACTTTCTAAACAACAGCCTTGCTTCGCTACAGACTGAATATGGTTCTGTTTTTGAAGACCTTGGAGTAATTAATGACAAAGGCATTCAGATAACTTATGCTGGACCTTTTAAACTGGAAAAGGCTAATTATTCGGAAACTCAGTGGTTTCGGAAGGCAATTAACAGCAATTATTTTATAAGCGATATATTTCTTGGCCTGCGGGGCACTCCTCATTTTATAATCGCTGTCAGACAAAACAACAATGGACTTCCATGGATATTAAAAACAACTATAAGCTTTGCTACTTTCAATTCTCTTGTTGAAAACCTCCGGATAGGCAAAACCGGGTTTGCATTCATACTAAACAGCAAAGGAGAATTTCAGTCAAAACCTAATTCTGAAGTCGTTTCCAGCAAAGTATATTCCATTTTCAACAATATTAAAAAAGGAATCAGCACAAAAGAGGAGATATATTTTTCCGAGATAGAGGATGATTCGGAGAAAAAGCATTTATATGTAGCCTCTTTGATAAAAAACGGTGACTGGGTACTTATCTGCCAGCAAGACAAATCGGATGCCTTTGCCGAGCTGACTGATGCTAAACATATTACTATTCTTATTATTCTGATAGACGGCATAGTAATCATGATAACCGCCTTTTTGCTTTCAAAATGGATAATAGCCAAAATAGCCAAAACGGATGAAGAAAAAGAAGCCATGAACCAAAAGATTTTAGAAACAGGAAAACTGGCTTCACTTGGTGAGCTTGCAGCCGGCATAGCTCATGAGATCAATAATCCTGTTGCAATTATGGTTGAAGAAGCAGGTTGGGTTCACGACTTTATGGAGGATGAGCCTTTAAGCAACACGGAAAACAGGAAAGAACTTGAAAGGGCGCTTGCGCAAATAAAGACCCAGGGAAAAAGATGCCGGGATATTACTAAAAAGCTTTTGAGTTTTGCCAGGAAAACGGATACTGTATTGGAAGATACCAATATAAACGATGTAATAAATGATGTGGTAAGTTTTTGCTCGCAAAGAGCGAAATTCAGCAATGTCAGCATAAAATCCAATCTTCAGCAAAACCTCCCGATATTACGGCTGTCACATACTGAAATACAGCAGGTTTTTTTGAATCTTATGAATAATGCTTTGGATGCTTTGGAAAAAAGAGGTGGAAATATAACACTGACAAGCTTTCTGGAAGCAAATGAAACAGTAATCAGCATAGCTGATGATGGCCCTGGAATTCCCAAATCAAATCTTGCCAGGATATTCGACCCCTTCTTCACAACAAAGCCTGTGGGGAAAGGAACCGGATTGGGACTTTCAATATGCTACGGAATAGTAAAAAAGATGGGAGGAATAATCGATGTTATAAGTGTAGTCGATGCCGGGACAACATTTTATATACGGCTTCCCACCAAAAGAAATTAATAAGCGGTTTTTTCGATAGACATAAGAGCCATCGTAGGCGATGGATACTTTGCTGGAGCAAGAACAGGTAATTTAAAATGGCGGAAAGAAAACAAAGCATAAATGCAGAACCCGATAAAAATAATGACCCTATCAAGGTATTGTTTGTGGATGATGAAAAAGACTTTGTCAATGTTATTGCCAAAAGACTTTCAAAAAGAAATTTTGATGTAACAAAAGCTTTTTCAGGAACAGAAGCGCTCAGGGCTATGCGAAAAACCGATTTTGATGTAGCGGTTCTTGATCTTAAGATGGAAGATATGGATGGAATCGAGGTTTTGAAAATTTTCGGGAAAATGACTCCGGAACTTCCGGTAATAATACTGACAGGACACGGATCGGAGGCTGCGTCGGAAGAAGCTGTTAATTACGGCGCTGCTGAATATCTCACAAAGCCGTGTGATTTTGAAGATTTGTTTAATAAGATCATACAGGTTTGCTCAAAGGCAGGAGGCAATTAAAGTGTACGAATTCAGCGTTCTTATAGTAGATGATGAAAAAGAGTTTTTAGACACATTGTTAAAAAGGTTGTTAAAGAGAAAGGTAAAGGCAAGTGGAGTATATAGCGGAGAAGAGGCACTTACAATTTTAAAAGAGTCTCCACCGGATCTTGTTGTTCTGGATGTAAAAATGCAGGGCATGGACGGCATACAGACATTAAGAGAAATTAAAAAGATAAAGCCCCTTGTTGAAGTAGTTATGCTGACGGGGCATGCGAACGTTGAGGTTGCTGTTGAGGGAATGGAACTTGGAGCTTTTGACTATCTGATGAAACCAACCGATGTTGATGAATTGCTATATAAGCTCGAAGACGCCTATAAAAGAAAAAAAATTCAGGAAGGAAAAATAACCCGCCTTGAAGAAAATAGGGGTAAATCCGAAAGTTACTGATAAGCGCTTAACAAAGCTTTAGCCTTCGGCACCTATTATCTTCTCAATATCTGCGAAATATTTCTTTTTGTAATGATTTACAGCGGACTCTTTTGACATAATCATATCAATCTGTCTTGTGTGAATTGTCAGATAGCCCAGTATTTTAAGGCGCTGTTCCATAAATACTCTTTCTCTGTTGTCTACCCTTGAAAACAGGCTGTCTTTTTTAACGCTTACTCTGAAGCCGTATCTTTCCAGTATTTCCGCAAGAAACAGGACTCTTTTGAGTTTTCTGTCATGATCAGCTGCACCACCTTTAAACTGAAAACTGATATAATTTTCTCCTTCCCGGTCACATACAATACTTTCTATTGTGGAAAAGTGAAAACCCAGCCTTGAACTTAGACTGCAAAACGACTTAGATATCATGAAGTAATTTTTTTCAGCATATTTGGATCGAAGACCGGTTGTCAGAGCAGGATTTAAAGTGGCTTCAAACATCACATTGGCAAGTCCTTTCCCATCAACAGGAGGAGGCCCATCCCATTTAATCGAAGTGATTCCTTCCCATATTGCAAGCATTGGAATAGATATAATATTATCAAGATGAACGAACTTTCCAACAACTTCTTCTTTAAACCCATCATCCAGATTTAAAACCCACCACTGCATCGGGATTTTATCCACAAGCCGTTTTCCTGAACGCTCTGAAAAGTTATGTTCCTTCCCGAAATTAAACATCTCATGCACTGATTTTTCATGTATAAACCGGGTGATATCGTGCAAGGATATGCAATTTAAAGGTTTAAAGCCACGCGAATCAGGATCAAGAAGGCTAAGAGGAACAATGTGCCTGCTTACTTTTTTCAGAACATCATAAACAGGGCTGTTATGCATAAGATTATTCTGTTTCTCAAAAGGATCCGACAGACATTTTATTATTCCGGCATGGATGGCAAGGCAGTTTGCATCAACCGTTACAATTTCATCATCTTTTAATTTATCATAAACCATGGGGACACCGAAAAGAGCAGGCACTTCCGTTTCCCGGGCAACATTTGCAAGATGACCGGCAAAACCTCCCTGTTCAGTAATAACAGCAGAAGCTCTGTTTAAAAGAGGCGCCCATGCCGGCAACGCCTGCCTTGCTACAAGCACGGCTCCTTCCGGAAATTTTAAAATATCAACTGCCTTATCAACATGAAAAACTTTTCCGGATGCTACTCCTGGGCTTGCGGTAATGCCTCCTTTAACTAAAACGGTTGCATCCTTTTTTGCATGATCCTGAAACACAACCTCTTTATATTTTTCCGATACCTGTAATGGCCGACACTGAAGCAGATAAATCGACCCTTTGCCGTCAACCGCCCATTCAATATCTTGTGGCGAGCAGTAATATTTTTCTATCGCAAGCGCCATGTTGCATAAACTATACATCTGTTCCCTGGTCAAAGAGGGAAGATCTTTTGATTCTCCGGTATTATCCATGCGGCATACGCCTTCTTCGTAAAAGCAGACAAACTTTTTTGATTTTACTTTTATATCTTCATGTACAAGCGTAATCGGCGGTTTTTTTGAAACGACAAAAAGGTCGCAATCAATACTTCCGTCAACAACCGACTTGGGCAAACCCCATGCTGAATTAATAAAAATATAATCATCACTCATATCCAAAGGGTTTCTTGAATATAATACTCCTCCCGAAACAGCATCCACCATTTCCATGCAACCAACCGGCATTTGAATATCTTCATCCCGAAACCCTCTTTCCAGCCTGTATGTAATAGCTGGAAGCGAATACTTTCCTGCTATCACAGTTTTATATGCGTCAATAATATTGTCGACACCAACATTTAATTCTGAGTGATAAAGACCTGCAAATGTGTTTTTAGCAGTATCCTCTCCGATAGCACTGCTTCTTAAAGCAAAGCGTATTTTCCTGCCCCTGATATATTCTATGTCGTAAACGGATTTAATAATGGAATCTTCAAGTTCATCAGGCACTTCAGATCTCATAATCATTTGCCGGATCTTTGAAGACAAAGTATAAAGTTGTTCCATATTATCGGTGTCGGTTGTCTGAAAAAGCCTTTCTATCTCAGCCTGGAGATCATTATGTGAAATCAGTTTATCATAGGCCGCAGAAGTAACAACAAAACCTGATGGCACTAGTATATTAAGTCTGTTTTTTATTTCTCCGATATTAGCCATTTTACTTCCGATAAAGTCGGCCATATCTTTGTTAACTGAAACAAGAGGTATAACTAGTCTGTGATCAGTTGCAGACTTTTTTTGTGAAACAATATTATTTATGTCCTGCTGTATATCGTTGAATCGGGAAAACAATTCACTGTATTTTCCCGGGACAAGTTCATCAAAGTTTTTTAACATTTTATAAACATTAACCGATGCAGCAGTACAATGAGATTTTATCTGGGACATGCCAAATGGTTTTTTACCTTCAAGAAGCAACTCGATATCAGCCATAATATCAAGTGCTTTATTGTTGGAACTTAATAGAAGTTTAAAGTTGTGATATCGGGATTTGAATTCACTCAAAAGATGTTGCAAATCATATGGCGATTTTATTTTATTTCTTTTAAAAATTTTATTATAAATTTCAGTAAATTTTATCATAATACTTTAATAATAAAGTTAAAATGGTAGTTTTTTGACTCTACATCATGGAGCTTAATGTTTCAATTCGAAAATATTTGCGTAAGTTTTGATATGCCAAATGCATGCCTGGGCTTATAGAGTATTCAATATATTTAACTGATTCTAAAGATTTTTAGCCGTGAATAGAGTTAAACAGCAATGTTTTTTCTATAAATATAAAACAAGCAGCTAAGAAAACAACATTATTTTATATTATTCACGAGTGCATACTTTATCTGTTACTTTATCTTGCAAAACAGAGCTCTTGCTATAGAATATGAAATATTATCCTTTACAGATTGTAAAAAATCCTGACATGTTTTTTATCTTAACTGATCCACAAATGCACTGCCGATTACATTTCGGATATATGAAACATAATTTTATTGTTATTTTATTCATGATTTATATGTATATTTATCTATATATTTAAATATATAAACCATAGCCTTGGTTTGACTGACTGTTTATTATATATTTCCATCGTTTTTGCTTTCTTTATTGTATAGTACTGTAATTAATCGCATAATGGCTTTATTAACATATAAACATATAAGTTTTATGGTATGTATTTTGCTATTCATTTTTAATTGTTAAGTACAATTCTTTTTAGAAAATACGGGCCGCTTAAGCTTAATTAGATATTTAGATTTAATAATTCTTTATAGAAGCAACTTCTACGCAAAGTTATATAATTTTAGTGGGTTTTTTCAATAAAAAGTAAAAAGGAGCATAAAGAATATGAATTTTTTCAAGCAGTGGGGGGAATTTATGATGATGGGCGCACGAGCCCACGCAAAATGGGAGCTTGATATCTCAAATGTAATTTTAAGAGATAAAAAAAGGCTTGTGATACTGGGTTTGTTAATTATACCAATTATTCTTGGTGGTTTTGCATTTGCAGAACCGTTGGGAGAAGCTCTTCCGGAATTTCTGGGAGGGAAAACCGCCTATAGCCCGGCTTTTTTTACACCAACTATCTTTGTTGCATCAATACTTATAGGCATATGCGCCGGCCTGATTACAGGATGTATCGGAGCAGGCGGAGGCTTTATAATTGCGCCCGCGCTTATGAGTGCCGGAATAAAAGGTATTCTTGCTGTAGGAACCGATCTTTTTCATATCTTTGCCAAAGCAATTATGGGATCGGTTATTCACAGAAAACTTGGCAATATTTCAGTAGCTCTGGGTCTGATATTTATAATAGGCGCTGTTGCCGGGGCAACAACAGGAGGTGTGATAAACCGTGTTATCTATGATATAAATCCCATATTGAGTGACGCTTTTATCACAATAATATATGTTGTTATGCTCGGTATTCTTGGAATATATTCTCTTTATGATTTTCTTCAGGCAAGAAAATCGCCAAATGCCGGAGGCGATGCCCATGGAGGAGATTCCGAAGGAATGGATCTTGGCAATCTTCCAAAGAAAATTCAGTCATATAATATTCCTCCGATGATTACTTTCGATGAAGGTCTTGTACCCGGAGGACGCAAAATATCGGCTCTTTTTCTTGTATTAAGCGGAGCTCTTGTAGGTTTTTGTGCAGCTATCATGGGTGTTGGTGGTGGTTTTTTAACTTTTCCGGTCTTCGTATATGTTCTTGGGGTATCTTCTCTTACAACAGTTGGAACTGATGTCTTCCAGATTATTTTTACAGCAGGATATGCCGCAATTAGCCAGTATGCAATTTACGGGTTTATTTTCTACACTCTTGCAATGGGTATGCTGCTCGGCTCTCTTTTAGGAATACAGGTTGGAGCCATGGCAACCAAAGTTGTAAAAGGTATAACAATAAGAGGTTTTTATGCAATGGCTGTGCTGGCTGGCTTCAGCAACCGTTTTTTTGCTCTTCCCGGTAAACTTGCGGATATAAAGCTTATTACCCTGTCAAAAGAAACCTGCAAAATACTCGATATGATAGGAAACGTTTTATTTTTTATTGTAATCGGCTTTTTTGCTGTATGGGTTATAAGCACCTTCTTTAAAAATATTAAAAAGCTCAAAGGAGAGGAGGCTTTATAAAATGATAGCAGATAAAAAGGAATTTTTTGGCGGGGTTGGGTTGCTGGTCGCATTTTTTGTTGTTCTGACAATTATGTTTTGCCCCATATTCGAAGGTAAAAATGCTTTAAATTACCTTGATTCACTATATAATACCATATCAAAAGGCTCAGCCTACTACATACCCAAACTTAAAAGTGAAATCGAAACATACAATAATGATTCGATTTCCGTGATTTTGGAAATGAAAGAACCTAAGCAGGCAGAGGAAGCAGCCCTTCTTTTTATAAAAGGAGGCGCTGAAGCAAATGTGTCAGGAACTCAATTAAGCATCAATGGTAATTTTAATAAGATTTTGGGAAACTGCCTTGAAGATGCTGATAATATGTTTAACAACAATGGACAGGCCCTTTCTGAAAAATATGGCTATAATGAAAGAAAGATAATGTTTAACTGGCATTCAGCTTTAAAGCTGATGCAGGAAGAGCTTGGCAAACAGAAAAAATTCAAGGAAATGAAACTTGTTTCTTCCATAACAAAAAAGGGAGTTGAATGCTCTTATAATTACTATAAAATAGTTCCGCAAAATATTTCAGAAAAAGCTGGTATGGTTGTTTTCTCCCTCGTATTTTATGTTATTTACACAATGTGGTATGGCTTTGGTATCATGTTCATGTTTGAAGGTTGGGGCTTAAGGCTTGGACACTAACTAACCCGTTATATCCAATTAATATCTTAAATTGTTCAATATCCATACAGGCCTCCTTTTTTAACCGGGAGGCCTGTAGTTTTTATGATTTTACAAGAAATCTGTATTTAGACTAAAAAATATGATTTGGAAAACGACTGACATGGGGTTGAAACAAAGGGTTATAATTTTATAATTATCTTTTCTGAATCGGCATCAATTACCGTTATTGCATTCAGGGCGGTAAGAAGGGATTTTTCACGCTCTCCTGGAAATTCATCTGCTTGAATTCCGGGAAGTCCTTTTAATTTGGAAAAAGTTATAACAACATTATCGGAATTTTTTTCAGCTGTAATACAAATGGTTTTTTCTTTTCCAACAATGACATTCATGGCATAATCAAGAAAAAACCATATAAGAGTTTCAAATAAAAAGGGATTGGCATTTATAATAACAGGATCTGCTGTTCTATTGGTTTCAAGTTTAATCCCGCTCATCAAAGCTATTCTCTCGGAAAGATCCAAGACCAAAACAAGTATATCATTTACATCAAAATCACAATCCGGTTCATCAACACTATGGGCAAAATTGTTAAGCCTTCTTATAATCACATCACCCCGCTGAACCTGTTTTATTACTTTTTCCGCAACGGCACTAAAGCGGCCCGGATCAATAGGAAGCCCTTTTTCAGCCATTATACAAAGATCCCCTAGAAGACCGGCATTTTCATTGATAATCGCAAGCACGTTTTTTACTTCATGAGAAATCGATGCTGTCATATTCCCAAAAAATTTAAGGGCATTTTCACCATTTATACCCATTTTTGATGCCAATATTACACCTACGCCTTTTTTAGCATAACATCGTTCATTTTTACTATAAGATCATCAATATTAACTGGTTTTACAAGATAATATTCGGCCCCTGTTTCGCCACATGCTGTCATATAATCATCTTCAGACCCGTGGCCCGTTACAAAGATATATTTCAAACCGGGATTCTTTGAATCCAGTTTTTTCTTAAGTTCAATTCCACCAATTTTAGGCATCTTGATATCGAGAACAGCTATATCATAAGTTTTGGTTTCACATTTTTTTATAGCGGCATCTCCACTGGTAACCCAATCCGCCTCAATATCCCTTAAAGAAAGACGTTCCGCAAGAGTCGACACCAGCTCTTTCTCATCGTCTACTAGCAAGATTTTCACTGTCTTTTCCCTCCTTCTTTTCCATCTTAAGCGGAAGGGTTACAACAAAACTTGTTCCTTTCCCCACTTCACTCTGAACACCTATACTTCCGCCCAATTCCTGCACAAGCCCGTAAGTTATGGAAAGGCCGAGCCCCGTTCCTCCCTGTTTGGTTTTGGTCGAAAAAAACGGTTCAAACACTTTTTTCAGATCCGATTTAGGAATACCCTGACCATTATCTGTAAAAGTTACTGAAATCAAATCAGTCCCTTCGCGCTTTGCGGTAATATCAATTTTACCGCCGTCTTTTACGGCTGCAAATGCATTGTTTACAATATTTAGAAATATTTGCTGAAGTTTTCCTCTGTCACTTTCAAATTGTGGGATATTACTCAAAACGCTTACTGAGACTTTAATACTCCTGTATTCCGCTTCTTTACTTAAAAACCCCAAAACATCTTTTATCACTTCACCAATATCTACCTGCTGGATTTTAACATCAAGGTGACGTGCAAAATTTAACAGGCGTTTTGTAATTGTCCCGCATCTGTCCACAGAATAAAGGGCCGAGTTGGAAAGCTCAATTAATCTTTTATTTTCTTTAATATCGCCTTTGAATGTGAGCATGTCTTTAATAAGCCCGACTTTTTCATTTATAACCGCAAGAGGGTTATTAATTTCATGCGCCACTCCGGCGGCAAGCCTGCCGATTGAGGCCATTTTATTTGAATATTCAACCTCGTGCAGGGTCAGAATGCGCTTCTGGTCGGCAAGGAGTATTCTGTTTACAAGGTATGTGGAAACACTTAAAATTACAACTACTATAACACTTATGCTTGCAATAAGAAACCCGATGAGTTGTAGTCGGGTTTTTTGCCACGGCTTCATCAGTTCGGCCTTTTGCTTAACAATCATCAAAATAAAAGGCGTGTCATGAATGTAATCATATCCTATTACAAGCGCTTTGTCCTGGTATGTTTGTTCATAAACACGGGTGTGTTCGGAAAATTCAGGAACTGGCAAAGGCATCTTATCCAAAACCTTGCCGTAATCTCTTGAAGGTGTCTGGAGAACTCCTTCTTTATTTATAAGAAAAGAATCCCCCAGACCGCTTACCTCAAGCTGGGATAGAAGATCATTAAATTTGTCGGTATCTATTGTTGCACGAAGAATAAAAAAAGATTCTTTTGAAAGGTTGTGTCTGACCGCAATAACTATATGCGGGGTACGCCTGAACCCCATGAAAACATCGCTTATATTTACTCCCTTGCTGGTTACATCCTTAAACCAGCTCTGGTCACGGTAATTTATACCATGCAGTTTATAGGGTCCGGCATAGGCCCTTTGCATCCCGTTTGAATCAATTACACCAATATCAATGAAACCTCCAAATCCCTTTTTCAGATTATTCAGGATTTCGGAAAGCCTTTTTGCATCACACAATGAATCAAATCTATTATCCCGTACAACAAAATCAAGGGCGGCTCTTCGCTCTACAAGAAAAAACGAAACAGTGCGCCAGGTATTTGAAACAAGACGGGCTGTACGCAATAAAGAATCAGTTTCTACCGCATTCTGGGTTACTTTATAATCTATGAGTGTAATCGAAACCAGTGGTATTATCGCTACCATGGATATTACCAAAACCGCAATCTTCCACATACGCCTGAAGTTGAAAAGATGCTTATGCGGGCCTGCGGCCACATCACTGTAATTCCAGAATTTCGGTTTTAAATTTTCAAGAATAGACATAAGATGTCCAAATCTGATTTATTGAACAGTATTTTTTGTATATAATAGCATAAATCAATTATTTCATTAAAACTTTCCGCTGAAAACAGCGGAAAGTTTTAAAAGTTTAGGTTATCTCACTAATTTTGCCAAAAGCAACGAGGCTACGCTCGCTATTTTGCTTCAGAAGCTTTCCCGCGCCTGATCTTATCATTTGCTTTTTTCAAGGTATCACTTAATATCTCGATATCCACTGGCTTCTGCAGGTATGCAAATGCACCAAGCTTCATACACACTTCCTCGTCAGCATCGGTTCCATGACCAGTTAGAATTATGACCTCAATATCAGGACTGTCCTTTTTAACACGTTTTAATACTTCGATGCCGTCTATCCCCGGCATTTTAAGATCTAAAATCATGACATCAGGTTCGTCTTCCGTAACCATACTTAGAGCGGATTCGCCATCATATGCCACAACAGACCCCATATCTCGCAGGATAAGGCGTTCCGACAAAGTTTGCACAAATTCGCGTTCATCATCTACAAGCAAAACCTTAGACGGCATTTTAAAATCATACTTACGGTAAATATCCGTCTGGTAGTAACCTTCTCCAAACTTAGTCTCAACAGACTTTACGCCTTGTACTTTGTCGGCTATACTTTTTAGCTCTTCCTCAAGTTTACTCTGGAGAAAAACATGCTTATTTACTATTATGGTTACCTCACCGTCTTTTGCAACAGCATCAACATTGTGTCCCTCCGTTGCCAGTTTTACTTCAACCTGAGAAGCAAGGAGAAAATCCTCAACGGATTTTCGGGAAAGCTCTGTAGGTTTTACAACATCTTTTCCGGCATTTTCAACTATAAGAGAAACCGCCTTTTCCAGCAGCATCTTATCCATAGGAACAACTAAATCGTATAATGAAGAATCCCAAGGGTCATTTTTATTAAAATGAGTGTTTATCCATACAAGCCTGTCTTCATCTTGTCTATGAATAAGCCTTACCGCTTCTTTTTCAGAAATCTTTTGCTCCATGATTGCATTAGATATTCTAAACTTCATTTCGGCAATAATACATACTTTTAAGACATGACTGATTACTTTAGGAACAAGCTGGCCTGCAAAGCCTGATAGAAGAAGCTTATCTTCGGATATGCTTTCGGCAACGGCAAGTTTAAGCCATGCGCTTGAAAGTTCTTTTTCATGTGTAAAATTATTAAAAACAGACTCTTTGGCCAAAAAAGCTTTTTTTAACTTGTTTGCAGCTATACCTGAAAGCCTGTTTGCTTTATTAACAATATCATCATCTGTTATCAGCTTAAATCCTGTTGATGTAAGCACTTTTTCAACAACAGATTCTTCTTCACAGAAGGTGCCGCTAAAAATAGTAATTACAGACATAAGTACCTCCTTTTTTTATAATCATGCAATACGGCAAACAGTTTGTAGTGGACACATATCTTCCTTATTATCAGTATGTGTTTCATCATAAACCGAGCATACAGCCTTTTCCATAGTAGGATATATGTGATCTTCACCTATCTTTTCTATCAGGTGCGTTCTTTTAAACACTTTCATCACAGTTTCATTTACACCGGAAAATGAAATATCAACTCCACCGCTTCTTGTCCTGTCAACTACCAATGATAAAGTTTCTTCACCCGAAGCGTCAATATCATTTATACCGTTACAAACTATCACAATATGCCTAAGATCCTTTTTATTCATAAGACGCTCTGTAATTTGGTCTTCAAGGTAACTTGCGTTTGCAAAAAAGAGCGGCCCATCGAAACGAACCATATCTATATGATGGCATTGTTTAAGTCCAAAAACCGTTGAATCGCGTAAAGCTTCATCATCATGTCGCGATAATGAAGCCACTTTCGGTCTCATGCTATTATACAGAAAAACACACAAAGACAAAACAACACCAACCATAATGCCCTTATCAAGATGGGGCGCAAAGGCCAAAGTACAGATAAAAGATATAATTGAAATTGTACCGTCATACCATTTTGCCTTCATACTGTGAATGAAACCGGAAACATTTATAAGGCCTATAACCGCCATCATTATAACCGCAGCAAGAACTGACTGAGGAAGATAGTAAAGAAGCGGGGTAAAAAACATAAGCGTTATTAATACTGTCAGGCTGGTGAAAACACTGGATAAACCCGTAACTGCACCGGACGAAAGGTTAACCGCCGATCTTGAAAATGATCCTGAAACAGGATACCCGCTTGTAAATGAACCCAAAATATTTGCAAGTCCTTGCCCTATCAGTTCCTGATTGGGATCAAGCCTTTGTCCTGTTTTTGCCGCCATCGCTTTTGCAATTGAAATAGCTTCCATGAAACCAAGAAGTGAGATAATTGCTGCAAATGGGAAAAGTTTCATCATAACTTTAAAATTTATCGCGGGTATGGAAAATTTTGGAATCCCTTCCGGTATTGTTCCGACAATAGCGCCTCCGCCTATCATTGTAAGCTTGGTTGTATCCAGGGTATTGTTTTTCACTTTGATACGCCAGATACGTCCGTCTGTTTCAACTCCTTCAGGAACCTGTTCCTTAAGATAAAAAAACATCATTTCTTCGGGCTGTTTAACTCCTGCAAACAAAAGATTTCTTATATCTTCTTTATATACACGGATTTCCTTTTTTAAAGTATCTATCTTGGCTGCAATTATACTAACGTCTCTTTGAGCATCAATAACTGCTATGGGGTCTCCTTTTTCTATAATTTCATCAAGGGCTGTCAATGCTTTAGTCCGCTCTTCACCAAGAATTATTGAGTTTTCTACGGCTAAATTATAATTTGCAACTAATTCTATCGTTTCTTTCGATTGAATAGACGTAATGTCGGCTGTTTTATCACAGTTAAATCCGATCATCCATGATACCACCGTTGCAATGCCAACAGCTACAAGCACATTGGGAACTTTGGGCGCAAAACGTTTTAAAACCATCATAACAATAAATGCTGATGCTCCCATTATCAAAGTTGGCCAGTGCGTATAATTCATGGCAAATTTAATAACTTTTGCTATAGTTTCATAATGATGTGCCGCATTATCCACACTTACTCCAAACATTTTTGAGAGCTGGGAAGAAGCAATAATAATCGCGGCAGCATTTGTGAAACCGTTTACAACCGGATGAGATAAGAAATTAACAACAAGTCCTAGCCTAAACACCCCAAGCGAAAACTGAAAAATACCTACCATAAGAGCCAGAAGGATTGCATATGCAATAAAGCCTTCACTTCCTAAAGTAGCCAGCGGTTCCAGTGATGCTGATGTCATAAGAGATACAACAGCCACAGGACCTGTTGCAAGTTGTCGGCTGGAACCAAAAAGTGCCGCAATCATGGGAGGAATGAATGAAGCATATAAACCGTAATATGGGGGTAACCCGGCTAACTGTGCATAAGCCATTGACTGGGGAATAAGCACAAGAGCCACTGTCAATCCGGAGATTGCATCAATCTTGAAGGCTTCAAGATTATATTTTTTAAACCACACAAGAAAAGGGAAAATTCGGGTCAACATATTAAACACCTACCTCGTTAATTAATTTTAAATACCATTACCTTATTCTAATACTAAATAACACCGTACTTTGTTTTAAGTTAAACTAATACTATCTTTGCAGTTTTGTAAAAAGTCTAACCATCAGATTCAGGGAAGTATTACCGGCAAATCCCGATAAAAAACTTCTGCATAAAATCCTCAGCGTATACACACGGCGGGTTTTCAATACATGTAATACGAAACTAAGTCAAATAGAAAACGCTTATTCCAATATATATTTACAATCACAGATCCATCTTTTATATTGACTCTTAATAAACTTTTCCATAAGTTTGCACAATTTATCAAAGCTGATAGAAAATTATGTAAGATAATCATTAGTTTTGTTTCAAAATGAAAAGGAAGGCTTGCATGAAACAACTCGAAAAGCTTATAAAAAGAATAATTCATAGAGTTAATATTAATTTGAGAGAACACGGCTCGTTTGATGTTGAGCCATATATTCGTGAAATAGTGCCCATTAATCAGCTGGTCAAGTTTTATGCTTTTTATGGCATAACTTCCCATCATCCCCTTTATTTTCATTTCAGTAACTCGAACCTTGCAGGAAGTTATTTTCTTGGTAAATGTACTGTTGACAATTCGGTGCTTTATAAAAGCGATATAAGGGGCGACGAATTAATGGCAAAAGGTGACATCTTCCATTTTGAGGGTTCTGATATAGCTCTTGATCATGATGAAAAAATATCCATCAGCGATAGTTTTCTCATAAAAACGCTTGTTCATAACTATTCTCATGATCCTGAAAATTTAGAAGAATTTATCATAAAAAATACAGCTTCAACTTCTTATGCAAACATACATGGTTCACCAGTTGAAGGATGTTTTTTAGGTCCTTTTTCAACAGTTGATCTTACTACTCTTCATGATTGCGTGATAGGTCGCTTTGCTTATGTTCAGGTGGGTGAAATGATCCATCAATGGGTGGAACCGGGAAGTATCTTAATCAGGAAGACTGACGAATTTAATTTCAGCTACCACTTTTCAGAAAATGTACTAAACCAGTATATCAGGTTCGAAACCGGTAAAATGCCGCAGGGTATATTTATGGATTTCGTTGAAAATCGTAAAGAGGATTTCCAGGAAGTTTTCAATGTTGTTCACCGCAAGCTGCCAATGCCCGTTCCTTCAGGCGCTTCAATAAGTAGATATTCCGTTTTAAAGGGAAAAAACCGGATCGGAGAAAACGTCCTTATTGCTCAAAGAGCGTATCTTGAAAATGCTACGCTTGGAAAAGGTTCAAATGCTCAGGAAAATTGCTATATAATATATTCGGAGCTTGAGGGTTTTAATGTAACTGCGCATGGTGCTAAAATTATAAATGCAAACATAGGCCTCAGAGTTTTTGTAGGGTTTAATTCCTTTTTGCATGGAAAACCCGGATGTGCACTTGTAATAGGCAAAGGCTCAATTGTAATGCCCCATACAATTATTGATCTTAAAGAGCCTGTAAATATTCCTTCGGATTATATTGTATGGGGTTATATATCTAATCAGGCTGATCTTGAGCAGCATGGCATGCCTCTTGAGAAACTTTCGGCTGTTGATGGAGAATTTATGCTGGGAGCTATGAAGTTTACCGGAAGCGGGTATGCTTTTGTTAAAGCTTTCCGTAACCGGATAGAGCATATTCTTGAAGCAAACGGCGCCTTTTTCGATGGCAGTAAATTCAAGGGTCATGCTCAGAAAGGCCAAAATATAGCATATAATATTATTCAGCCATGTCCAATGGGGAATAATAAAGGGATATATCCTGCAATAGATATTATGTTATAGTTCGATAAAAAGAGTCCTATTGACAAATAATTATCATGAACATAAAAGTATGGTCTTATTCAAAAATGTCCAAGCAGTGATGAGCCACTTTCAAAACGTTTTATTTTGGTCAAGCTCAAGGCGGGCGAAAATTTCAACCACAGGAATACATTGAGTATTTCGAGGATAGCGCTAAAGCTTCACTTCGTGCGAAATTTGAGCCCAACGCAGAGATCGGCCAAAATGGGGCGTTTTGAAACTGGCTCTGATGTATATGAAAAAGTGGGAAAAGATAAGATAAATATGAAACTCAGGGTAAAAGACGCCGCGGAACTGCTTAAGGTTTCGGAAAAGACAATCTATCGCTGGATAGCGCAGGAAAAGCTGCCTATGCATCAGCTCAGCGGACAATACAGGTTTAACCGGGCGGAACTCCTGGAATGGGCTACAACAAAATGCATCCCTATCTCACTAAAAATGATGGAAGAACCTGAGGATGCTTTTATACCTTCATTTGTCAGCCCAACAATCAAGGCCCATCTCAATCTTTTATCTAAGCTCTCTTTAGGCCTTCGTTCGCCCACATTTGCGGAAGTTGTTGCCCGAATCGGATTGAGGGAAGATATCTTCCTGCAAGCCGGCCTGCTGGATGCCCAGCTTGTCGCCAAATCAGCGGGAAAGGAGGAACGGGCATCATGATCATGGATCTGATGTTGGCATCTCTTGCAGTCCTCCTTTTTGGCAGCGCTGTGTGCGTTTTTGCAGGCGGTTCAGGAAAGAGCGCATCTCTGATGGGAGCTATTACAAGCGTGACCGGTGCTATTTTAGCCATGGGGGCAGCAGGAACAATTCTATGGACCGGTAAAGAATCATCACTCCATGTACCGTGGCAGGTTCCCTTCGGCTCTTTCTATATCGCAGTTGATCCCTTGTCCGCCTTTTTCATCATTACTATCTCCCTTGTCTGTGCACTTGCCGCCATTTATGGAACGGCTTATATGGATATCTATCGTGGCAAAAAGAATCTCGGCGCAGCGTGGTGCTTTTTTAATTTACTCTTTGCTTCCATGCTGTTGGTGGTTCTTTCCAGAAACGGCATATTGTTTCTGATCGCCTGGGAAGGCATGTCCCTCTCCTCTTTTTTTCTGGTGATGTTCGAGCACGAAAAGGCGGAGGTCCGGGAGGCAGGATGGGTGTATCTTATAGCAGCCCATGTTGGCCAGGCATGCCTGATGTTTCTTTTTATACTTTTAGGCGGGCAGAATGCGAGTCTTGACTTTGACAAGTTTACTACACCTGTTGGTGCGGCAGCAGCCCTGTTTATTCTGGCATTAGCCGGTTTTGGTGCAAAGGCAGGCTTTGTGCCCATGCACGTATGGCTGCCCGATGCCCATCCTGCAGCACCGTCCCATGTCTCAGCCGTGATGAGTGGTGTGATGATAAAGACAGGCATATATGGTCTTGTGAGGATAGTATTACTGATCGGTGCTCCGGCTCAGTGGTGGGGCTGGACGCTACTTATTATTGGCGCTGTCTCAGGTATTATGGGCGTCCTGTTCGCCCTGGCGCAGCATGACATTAAGCGTCTTCTGGCCTACCACAGTGTCGAAAATATCGGGATTATCTGCATGGGGCTGGGATTGTGGCTCCTTGGCGTATCAATAAATAATCCTGTTCTGGCCACCCTTGGCCTTATGGGGGGACTGCTTCACGTACTAAATCATGCCCTCTTTAAAAGTCTGCTTTTTTTCGGAGCAGGAAGTGTGGCCCATGCTTCAGGCACCAGAAATATGGATCTATTGGGAGGTCTTCTGAAAAGAATGCCGCAGACATCCCTGACATTTGCCATCGGTGCTGCCGCCATTTGCGGACTTCCTCCTTTAAACGGTTTTATAAGCGAATTTCTTATATATCTTGGTGCGTTCGGAATAGTTGCCAAGGCCGGCACATTAGGTAGCCCGGCTGTTGGAGGATTGATCGCCATGGCCTCTCTGGGATTAATAGGGGGGCTCGCTGCCGCCTGCTTTGCGAAAGTCTTTGGTATCGTATTTTTAGGTGAACCACGAAGCGAAAATTCGGCCAGGGCGCATGAAGTCCCACGGCCAATGCTCTTTGCCATGACCACACTGGCAGCCCTGTGTATTATCATAGGTCTTGCCGGTCCTTTAGCTATTAAACTTGTAACTCCGGTCGCAAGACAATTGATAGGGGATGCAAATGTATCGGAAACATCAGCCATGGCCTGCGGAATTCTCTGGAAAATCAGCCTTGCAGGAGGAGTATTGATAATCATTGCAGGAGTTTTTTGGGGACTGCGGAGCATTTTGCTTGCAAGACGGGTTAATAGTACCGGACCAACATGGGACTGCGGCTATTTAGCTCCTAACAATCGCATGCAATATACTGCTTCATCTTTTGCCTGGCCTGTGATCGGTATGTTCCAGTGGCTGGTGCGCCCAAAGCTCAATGTCCGGTTCACTAAAGGACTTTTTCCACAACATGCTGAGATATCATCTCATACTGATGATATCTTCCGCCGGAATCTGTTTGCCCCCATATTTAAATTGATCAGTGAACTGGCTCAGCGTATACACAGGCTACAGGAAGGCCGCAACCAGCTTTACGTGTTGTATATTGCCATAACGATTCTGATACTGCTGTTAGTGAAAGTGAGGTAGTCAGACATGACCATTCTGTCATCGATAATTCATTTATTCCTCACACTGATTCTTTCGCCGCTTCTCATAGGTATAATCAATCGCACAAAAGCCCTTTTTGCCGGTCGAAAGGGACAACCTTTGCTGCAACCTTATTATGATCTTATCAAGCTGATGAAAAAAGGTTCGGTATACAGCACAACCTCAACCTGGGTTTTTCGCTTGGGTCCTGTTATGGGTCTTTCTGCTGTGATGATCTCAATATTGATCGTACCGTCAGGCGGAGTCGGGGGCTTGCTTTCCTTTTCCGGTGACTTTGTCTTTATGGCCTACGCTTTAGGGTTGACCCGTTTTGTCACAGTGATAGCCGCCATGGATACCGGATCTCCCTTTGAAGGAATGGGTGCAAGCCGCGAGGTACAGTTTGCGATTATTGCCGAAGTTGTGCTGCTGCTTGGTCTGGCTGTGCTTGCTATAGGCACACATGAAATCAGCCTTTCCGGTATATATGCCGGGTTATGGACTAAATCCATCTCCCCTCTCGGCCCTGTTTCTGTGATTGTAGCTTTTGCCTTTTTAACAGTTCTATTGACGGAGAATGCCAGGATACCGGTGGATGACCCAAACACGCACCTGGAGCTTACCATGATTCATGAGGTCATGGTACTTGATCACGGCGGAGTGGACCTGGCCTTCATACAATACGGAGCGTCTTTGAAGCTGTGGTTGTTTTCTGCACTGTTGGTCGGCATAGCCATACCGCTCAGGACAGGGCTGCCTTTGGTGGACGTCATTGTAAATATAATAGGTATTTTAGCCATAGCTGTGCTCGTCGGAATAATTGAGTCGTGCATGGCAAGGCTCAAGCTCTTGCATGTACCTCAAATGCTTGTGGTGGCCCTTTCCGTGACAGTGGCCGCACTTTTATGGATTCTGAGATAATGATATGAGTATATGGACCAATATTTTTATTCTTGGCCTTGTATTAACCGATTTTCGCCTATTGGCTACCAGTCGTCTGGCGACGGTTATTCAGACCACTGTATTCCAGGCTTTTGCCCTCAGCGCTTTTATGTTGACCATGGCTGACAGACCATGGCCACCCCTGCTGATTTTTCTTGCCCTTTTAACATTGATGGTAAAGGGCCTGGTTTTACCCTGGCTTCTGCGCAGGGCAATGAGAGAAACGGGGGCTCAGAGGGAAATTGAACCCATTGTCGGCTACAGCGCCTCCGTACTTGTAGGGATTGTCCTTCTCGGTTTGAGCTTTTTGATCTTTATTCCATTGAAGACATCAGTCTCCCAGGAATCAGCCTTTCTTCTCCCGGCTGCACTTTTTACCACGCTGACGGGTTTGATGATAATTATTTCGCGTAAAAACGCCCTGACCCAGGTGGTCGGTTATCTTGTTATGGAAAACGGAGTGTATGCCTTTGGCGCAGCTCTTGCCGTGGAAGAACCGCTGCTTGTGGAAATGGGGGTCTTGCTGGACGTATTTGTGGCTGTTTTTGTCATGGGAATTACAGTTTATCAGATCTCCCGGGAGTTTGATAATATCGATACCGACCGTTTGTCGGAACTGAAGGATTAATATCATGCTCATTAGTATTGTTTTGATTCCTCTCGCACTCGGCCTTTTGGCCCTTGTGATACACAGCAAAGGAATCAGGCGCGGATTATTGATCATCGGCGCAATCAGCCATAGTATTATGACAGCGGTCCAGGCTCTTCAAAAGACACACACCACGGCAGGAATCTGGATTGGTCTGGATACCACCGGTCTCTTATTTTTATCAATCACCAGCGCCCTCTTTTTAGCAGTTGCCATATACACTGTAGGCTATCTCGGAAGAGATTCGGATCGTAAGGTCATGGATTCTGTTGAAGGATTCCTGTTCCGGAACGAACCGGAGGCAGTATTTATCGCCTGCCTTCTGCTATTCCTCTCCTCCATGAGCATGGTTTGCATAAGCCGCGACATGGGATTGTTGTGGGTGGCGGTAGAGGCAACTACACTTGTCAGCGCACCTCTGATAAGCTTTCACAGCCATCATCGAAGCCTTGAGGCAAGATGGAAATACCTTTTGATCTGCTCGGTAGGCATAGCAGTGGCCCTTCTGGGTAATTATTTTATGGCCTTTGCCGGTCACGGCAAAACGCATCTTAACCTGGATAATTTAATTACAGGTGCTGCTTCACTGGATCAGGCATGGCTCAAGGCAGCCTTTCTCATGTTGCTGGTGGGTTATGGTACAAAGATGGGAATGGCCCCCATGCACACCTGGCTGCCGGACGCCCACAGCGAATCTCCTTCCATGGTTTCGGCGCTTCTTTCCGGCGCCCTTCTCAATTGCGCCTTTTTAGGCATCTTCAGGGCTCATTCAGTCCTTTCGGCTGCAGGACTTGGGTCTTTCAGCGGAGAGCTGTTGGTCTTCTTCGGTATGTTTTCAATGGCCATAGCTGCAGCCTTTATGATCCGTCAGTCCGATTACAAACGGATGCTTGCCTATTCAAGCATAGAACACATGGGGATCATGGCTCTGGGCTTAGGTATTGGCGGCCTTGCAGGCACAGGAGCTATGCTCCATGCCGTAAACCACTCCCTGACAAAGGGTATGCTTTTTTTAGTCTCCGGCCAAATACTTTTCACCTATGGAAGTAAAAAAACTGACGATGTCCGTAATGTTATAAAGACTACGCCTCTGGCAGGTATCCTGTGGCTATTTGGATTTCTGGCAATTACAGGTGCTCCGCCCTTTAGCCCTTTTCTAAGTGAGATAACGATATTAAAAGGAATGCTTCAATCAGGCCGATGGTTTGTAGCTGCCGGTTATCTGGTGGTACTGGGAGTGATCTTTATAGCCATGGCAAGGATAGTGATTCCCATGGTTTTCGGACTCCCTGAAAAAGAGAAGCCTTTTGATCCTTCCCATATCAATCAACGGGAACCTATCTGGTTTGCCGGACCGGCAATGGCCTTGGCCGCGGTTATCCTGGTGATGGGCCTTTATATCCCGGGATTCGTCTGGAATTTCTTTGGCAAGGCAGCCGCCATGACGGGAGGTTTCTAAGATGCCTTCTGAAAATTTACTAATAATCACAAACGGACAGGCAATAGATCATGACTGCCTGCCGGTAATCACCTTTGAAGAATTCAGTAAAATTATAAAAGATTCAGTTGCTGCCGGTTCGCGGCTTTCTGCCTTGCCGGTCTGGCGCCCTGACAATGATGGCCCTTTGCGAATAATGGCTGTGCTGTCCAGGCCTTCATCCGGCGATCTTTTACTCACTGCATCCAATCTGCCTGATCTATGGCCATCATTAACACCTGATTGTCCGGCAGCACATTGGTTTGAAAGAGAGATAGCTGAGATATGGCAGATCCGGCCCAAAGATCACCCCTGGCTCAAACCCATACGTTTTTTGCATTCTCATGACACCAATTTTCATGAAACAACTACTGTGGGGGTCACAGATTTTTTCCGTATAACAGGCGAGGAATCCCATGAAGTGGCTGTCGGACCTGTTCATGCCGGAGTAATCGAACCGGGTCATTTCCGTTTTTTATGTCATGGCGAAACGGTATATCATCTCGAGATATCTCTTGGTTATCAGCACCGTGGCATTGAAAGGGCTATGAACGGTGGGCCAGGACCGCGTAGCATTCATTATATGGAGACCCTGGCAGGTGATACTACCATCGGCCATGCTACAGCCTATTGCAGGGCTGTTGAAGCTATGTCAGGCATAGTGGCCTCTCCCCATGCTGAAGCCATAAGGGCTATTGCTGCCGAACTGGAAAGAATCGCCAACCATTTAGGAGACCTTGGGGCGCTTGCAGGAGATGTCGGGTATTTACCAACTATGAGTTATTGCGGAAGGATAAGGGGAGATGTCCTGAACCTCACAGCACTTTTGTGTGGGAACCGATTCGGACGCGGCTTGATCCGTCCATCCGGCGTGGCCTGGGACCTTGACACCGAATTAATCACGAGACTGCTTAATGGGCTGGATGCTGTGGATAAGGATGCAACAGGTGCCATTGAGCTTATGCTCGATACCCCCTCGG
This sequence comes from Pseudomonadota bacterium, assembly GCA_018817425.1. Classification (NCBI taxonomy): domain Bacteria; kingdom Pseudomonadati; phylum Pseudomonadota; species Pseudomonadota bacterium. The sequence goes on along the minus strand of JAHITX010000060.1, from coordinate 36,126 downwards.
TTCTTGCCAGATTTGAGGGAACCGGGACAATATCTCCTGAGACTGCAATTGAGGTTGGCCTTGTAGGCGTGGCCGCCAGGGCCTGCGGTCTCGATTGCGACGTACGCAGGGAATTTCCCTATGGAATATACCGGTTTGCGCAGGTCTATCCCTGCACATGGTCAACAGGTGATTGCTTCGCCCGTGCCTATGTGCGCTGGCTTGAGATCAAGGCTTCACTTAAGTTTATCCGTCAACAACTTCGTGAATTACCAAATGGTTCTATTACACATGAAATTACCCCCATGAGAGAAAAAATGCTTACAGTCAGCATGGTTGAAGGATGGCGGGGAGAGATTTGTCATGTGGCAGCCACTGACGCTAAGGGACATTTCTTGTTCTATAAGGTTGTTGATCCATCTTTTCACAACTGGTTCGGACTTGCTTTGGCCCTGCGCAACCAGCAGATTTCCGATTTTCCGCTATGTAATAAAAGTTTCAATCTATCCTATTGCGGACATGATTTATGATGAAAGCGCAGCTAATTTGGGAGAAGATCCAAAGGTTTTAAGAGAGTATTTATGCTTCGAATTATCAAAACACGCATTAAACAGAAATATAGAACCATGGCATATCCGGACGGTTCTCCTCCGGAACTGCCGGCCCGATTTGCAGGACGTCCCGTGGTGAACCGTTTAACCTGCAAAAAAGGTTGCGACCTTTGCATTGCTGCCTGCCCTGTGGATGCTATATGTCTATCCCAGGAAACCGGCGGCCCGGTAGTTGATACTGGCCATTGTATTTTCTGCCGTGCTTGCGAAAATGCCTGCCCTGAAGAGACTATCAATTTCAGCCGCGAATACCGCCTTGCCTCTTCACAACGCGACAATCTGTTTGTTAATACTGGGTCGCCTGATCACCCACCAGTAAGACATGATGCCGCAGCAAGGATTTTTGGCAGGTCTCTGAAACTCAGACAGGTCTCTGCCGGAGGATGTAATGCCTGTGAAGCAGACAGCAATGTACTTGGCACATTGGCCTGGGACATGGGCCGTTTCGGAATACAATTTGTGGCATCGCCAAGACATGCAGACGGACTACTGATCACAGGACCTGTTACTGAAAATATGCGAATCGCCCTCGAAAAAACTTACGCCGCTGTCCCTGATCCAAAGATAGTGATTGCTGTTGGTTCTTGCGCCATCTCAGGTGGCCCCTTCACAGGCCACCAGGAACAGCACAACGGGGCCATGGATATTATACCGGTAGATTTATTTATTCCCGGCTGTCCGCCGCATCCACTCACTATTCTTGATGGACTGTTAAGGTTTATAGGAAGAATAGTATAAGCCTATAACGCTGAATCATTTTTTTAGTCAGACACTTAGACAAGTGTGTTAGCGGTTGTATGAAAATGCAAGAAAATGGCCATGCTTTTATTAAGGCCTTCCGTTCAAGTCGTTTCACCACGCCGAGTAAAAAGTCAATTATGCTTGAATTAAATAAAAAGATTTTCTCAATTCTGTTTTTTTCAATATTAACCGCAGTAATAGGTGTTGGGATAGTCACCCCCCTATTACCTGTTTATGCACATGATATTGGAGCAAGCGGAATTTATATCGGGCTGATATTTGGCGTTTTTTCTCTTTCAAGAACTCTTTTTGTTCCGTATTTCGGAAGATTATCCGATAGGAAAGGACGAAAACCATTTATTATCGCAGGTCTTATCTCATATTCAATTGTATCTGTGGGATTTTTATTTTCTAAAAATATAGGGGCTCTTATCACAATCCGTTTTATCCAGGGTATAGCTTCGGCATTGATTATGCCCGTTTGTCAGGCCTATATCGGAGATATTACACCTAAAGGGAAAGAAGGATTTGCTATGGGCATGTTTAACACGTCCATGTTCTTAGGATTAAGCATCGGCCCTATCATCGGAGGATTTGTAAAGGATTACTACAATCTTAATGCAGCTTTTTTATGCATGGGGTTTTTATCTTTCACAGCTTTTTTGATATGCCTGTTTTATCTGCCTCCTACTGCCAGTGAAAATATAAAAAATTATGGCAAAACTCCTGCAAAATGGAGATCTCTTATTTTTGAAAAAAATATAGCTGCACTTTATCTTTTTCAATTCACTTACACCACATCCATTGGAATCATATGGGCATTTTTGCCGATTTTAGCGGATACCGAATTTTTCCTGCCAAGCTTTTATACAGGATTATTAGTTTCTTTGGGTGTTTTCATCAGTGGAATTATGCACACACCCATGGGAATAGTTGCCGATAAATTCAATAAACGAATACTTGTACCGGCAGGAGGAGTAATTGTAACCTTTGCCATGCTCTATTTTGGAAGATCAACGGGTTTTAATAACTGTCTTTTTGCAAGCATTCTTTTTGGTATAGGAGGTGGCATTTCGATACCGGCTCTTATGGCTCTTGCCGTAATCAAAGGCAAAGATACCGGAGGTATGGGCTCTGTGATTTCTTTAATAACCGCAGCTCACAGCCTTGGAATGCTTACAGGCTCACTTGCAGCAGGCCTGATAGCGGATATGCTGCAACTAAGGCACGCATTTTATTTCGGAGCCTGCATTATGATACTTGGTATAATTTTATTTCTTTTTCTATCGAATAATAAAAGCAAAGTACATCATAAAAATCTTTAAATTCTTAGATTAAATAGCGGTTGTCAGAATACTATTCCAATTGCTATAACCTTTTCAATCTTAGTGGAATTGATGGTATTATTGTTAATAAGAAGCCGGTTCTCCCAGATAGCGGAATAAAATATCCTGCCATTTTCTATCGCTTATTATCGCCGGTACCAGCCGGTTTATCTTTTCCCGTAGCGGACTTGCTGTCGGAAGGCCGATCCCGTACTGTTGCTTTTCAAAAATGGTGTTCAAAACCTGAATCTTGTTTTGCATTTTCCGGTTTACCAGATACCTTAATATAGGAGCATCATAAACAACCGCATCAACTTCTCCGGCCTCCAGCCCTTGCAAAGCATCCATGACGGAGGAGTAATCCTGAAAAGAAATCCGTTGTGTTTTAAGATATGAAGCGCTGGTGGAATGTTTTATTGACCCGACTTTCACCCGATTAAGATCTTCAGGCCCCCTGACATGTTGCTGAATCTGATTTACCGTGAGCGTTGAAGTGATCGCAGCTGTGAAGCTGGAAATAATAATTATGGCTATAAACATCCATACAAGGCCGACCAGCCGGCCTCCGATGGTTCGCGGGGCCTTGTCGCCATATCCAACCGTTGTCATTGTAACCGCCGACCACCAGAAGCCTGAACCAATACCTGCCAGAAAGCTGCCGCCGAATTGTTCCTGGTTTTTCTTCCTTTCAAAAAACCAGACAAGAAGTCCCACAACAAACAGTAACAAGACAAGCGCCAGAACAATTTCCAGGAAAGCCCGGGATAAGAACCGGTTAAGCACAACCAGCCAGGAATTTTCTTTGCCTTGCAAAACTGCTATACCAAGACCGCTGGTATGAAAAGGGTGTGTGAAATCAAACCGTTTTTCACGCTCGGAAGTAATAGTAAGTGCGGCAACTGCGGCATCAATGGATTTGTTTTCAACGGCATTCATTAAGCCTTGCAGATCATATTCCTTAAAAACGTAATCATACTTCAGATTTTTTGCAATGGCCTCCCACAGTTCGATACTGATACCTTTCCATTGACCCGTCTGGTCCTTAAACGCAAAGGGTGGCGATTGTTTGGTGCCGATAACAAGCTTTTTTGGCTGCAAATTACCTGGTGTGTTTACATCCGGATTCGCTTGCACCCAATGCGGCGAAAGGCAATAGAGAAAAAAGCAGAAAAAGCAGAGTAGAAATTTCAGGTTGCAGTACTTTCCGATTCGGGACACATAAAAGCTACGTCTCAATGGTTTACCATGCATTTGATAATCTCCTGCAATAACAAAATAATAAATATTTTCCTTTTAATATCAAGAAGTTCCGAAGCTGTTAATGTTGGAATAACTTATAGTGAGACCTTTGAAAAATGTTCAATTTTGTCCAAGTAAAAGGAAGGCGAAAATTTACATATTCTTTTTCCCATAACTTATCCCAAGTTTATCCATCCTGAATCTAAGAGTGTTTGGATGTATAGATAAAAGTTCTGCTGCTCCGCCTTTACCATTAATTCTTCCATTTGTTGTTTCAAGCACCAAACGAATGTGGCGGGCATCGATCTCGTTTAGTGTTAATATCCTTCCATCTGTAGCAGAAGGAAGTAATGTTTCTTCAACAGGATGAAAATGTAAATGCTCAAAAGTTAATTGGCCTCCTCTATATTGGATAAGCGCCCTTTCTACTACATTTTCAAGTTCACGAACATTTCCGCTCCATGGATATTCAATCATCTTCTCAATTGCCCCGGGCTTAACCTCCGGTAAAGTACGAAAATTCATCTCTCTCGATTTTCGTTTCAAAAAATACTTAACCAGCGCAGGAATATCTGATTTTCTTTCCCGTAATGGTGGAATCACGATAGGAAAAACGCTTAGCCTGTACCAAAGATCCTCACGGAATTTTTTATTAAAAACCAATTGTTCTAAATTACGGTGAGTAGCGGCAATAATTCTGGTATCAACAAGAATAGTTTTGGTACCACCTACACGCTCAATTTCTTTTTGCTGAAGAACGCGTAATAACCGGCTTTGGGCCTGAATGGGCAAGTCTCCGATCTCATCAAGAAAAATTGTTCCTCCATGTGCTCTTTCAAAACGCCCTCTTTTTTGATTCACCGCTCCGGTAAATGCTCCTTTTTCATGTCCGAAAAGCTCACTATCTATAAGGTGTTCGGGAATAGCACCACTGTTGACCTTGATAAAAGGACCGTCTTTACGGTTTGAAGTATAATGAATAGCATCGGCTATTACTTCTTTACCAACTCCGGTTTCACCTAAAAGCAATACAGGATTATCTCTCATTGCCACTTGTTGAACCATATCCATAACATTTTTTAATCCGGACTCTGCACCTATGATTACTTCTCCGGTTAATTGACGCAGCTCCTGGGCAAGATACCTGTTGTCATCTTCTTTGAGTTTAAGTAATTCTTCATGCTTTAAGGCATTAGACATGGCAATTGCAATTGGGTCGTGAAGCATGGCAAGCAGACGTGCATGTGAATCCGAAAACCGGTCTTTTCCTGTGGCTCTTATAACAAAAACACTTATTCTGTCAGTATTGGTTGACAGTGAAAAAACCAATGAAGATGAATCAGGATAACCCAAAACATTTAATAAATTAAAGGCAAGCGGATTAAGTTCGGCTCTGTTGATAATTGTTATTTTTTTGGGTGTAAAATCGTACTCGTTAAGCTCCTTTCTTATATTCGCCGGAACATGTATAAGCCTGTCCATTATTCTTGCACCGGCATGATTTGCACCCGCAATGGTTTTTATTGTACCTATATTTCTATCTACCAGAATCAGCCACATTTCATCCAGTGGTATAAAATCTTTCAGGTATTCAAAGGTATGCAGCATCGCCTGTTCTATCTCAAGGTTTCCGCAAATCCGTTTAGTGGCCTGATGGAAAAAATCTTTCTCATTGATATTCATTTCAATCACTCTTTCATTTCCTGATATACAAATTAAATATATTCCGGTATATTGGATTGTATTTATAACATATTCCAATATGTTGGAAGTACATTACAGCATATTGGAATTATTTACAAGCGCTCATGTATAACTTATTGATATATTTTTATTTTATATATTGGCCCGCTTTATGCTTATTAGTATGGGTTCATACCGATGATTACAAAACAACATCTGCAAAAACGGAGTGAATTATGATTAGTTTTGAATTGAGCGAAGAACAGGTTGCCTTAAAGGATATGGTTGATAAATTTGTAAAAAATGAAATCATACCCATTGCTGCCGAATATGACAAACTGGGGACACTTCCAATGGATGTTGCCCAGAAGGCACATGAACTGGGATTGATTAATGCGGGTGTTCCGGAAGAATATGGCGGAGCAGGCATGGGGATGATGGAAACATGTTTGATTGCCGAAGGACTGACTTACGGGTGCGCCGGCATTGCCACTTCTTTGCTGTTAAACAGTATAGCAGTAATCCCAATAATGTTTTTCGGAACCCCGGAACAAAAAGAAAAGTATTTAAAGTTAATCTGCGAATCTGAAGATATTAAGTTTGTAGCTTTTGCTGTAACCGAGCCGGGAGCCGGTTCGGATGTATCTGCCGTTTCAACCAAGGCGGATAAAATAGGTTCCGAATATGTGCTAAATGGCCGAAAAACCTTTATCACAAACGGAGATCTGGCATCAGTATATGTTGTTATAGCAAAAACAGACCCATCTAAAGCTCACAAGGGATTAAGCGCCTTTATCGTTCCCAAAGAAGCAGGAATAAAAGTAGGAAAAAAAGAAGATAAAATGGGTATCCGGGCATCTCATACGGTCGAGTTGATCTTAGAAGATGTAAGAATACCCGAAGAGAACTTATTAGGTAAGGAAGGCCAGGGTTTTGTTGTGGCTATGGAAGCTCTTGACCGGTCAAGGGCTTTGGCGGCTGCAACCGCATTGGGCCTTGGCCAAAGGGCACTGGATGAATCTTTAAAGTATGCTTCCGAGAGGGTTCAGTTCGGTAAGCCTTTGATCGCCCAGCAGCTTATTCAACTAAAATTGGCTGAAATGTCCATGGAAATAGATGCAGCACGTTTGCTTACCTGGAGAGCGGCATGGCTGGTTGATCAGGGAAAGCTTCCTATATTGGAGTCATCCCAGGCTAAAGCCATGGCCGGTGATGCAGCTGTAAGGGCAGCCATTCAGGCTGTACAGATTTTCGGAGGATATGGTTATTCCAAGGAATATCCGGTTGAAAAACTTTACAGGGATGCTAAAATCTTTCAGATATACGAAGGAACGAATGAAATACAGCGTTTGGTTATAGCAGCTGAGCTTGCCAAAAAAGTGAAACAATAAAAATTATAAAGCGAGGGTATAATTATGGCGGGTATAATTGGATATGGGGTTTCAATCCCAAGAAAGAGGATTGTTACAAAGTCTATAGCTAAAGCCTGGCCGTTTGGAGGAATTGCGGGCGGAGTTAAAGAAAAAAGTGTAGCAGGCGAAGATGAAGACATTGTTACATTGGCTGTTGAAGCTTCTTTTAATGCCTTAAAACATGCCGGGCTGGATGCATCAGATATCGGGGCATTATATTTGGGCACCGTATCGGGTGCTTATATTGATAAGTCTTCAGCGATTCTGATTGCCGAGGCTTTGGGTGTTTCCGATGGTGTTATAATAGCAGATTTTGGCGGATCGGTTCGAGCCGGTACGGCGGCATTACTAGGGTGCGCCGGCCTTGTTGATTCCGGAAAAACTAAGTATGGCATGGCTATTGGAGCAGATTGCCAGGTAGCAGAAATGGGAACTCAGCTGGAAACGGCATATGGCGCAGGGGCGGCGGTTTTTATTCTGGGGACAAGTGATGCAATTGCAGAACTTGGAAGCGGTGTAGCCCAATCAACATCTTTAAATACAACCTGGCGTATGGCAAAAAAAGATTATGCCAATTTCTATGATGATGCCCGTTTTCACAGAACTGCGGGTTATTTTGCTCATATAAGACAAGCAATAGGTAAATGTTTAGCTGAAACAAAACTTAAACCCGAAGATATTTCATACCTGGCGGTTACCCAGCCGGATGGAAAAAGCCCTGCTGATGTAGCAAAGTCTATGAAGTTTAAACCCGAAGCACTAAGTGTTACCGCTCTTTCCCCGATGATAGGAGACACCGGTTCAGCTTCATCCTTAATAGCTCTTGCAGCTGGTCTGGATAATGCCAAGCCTGATGAGAAGATACTTGTGGCTTCTTACGGATCGGGTGCAGGAAGCGATGCTTTTCTTCTTACTGCAACAAAGGGGATAGATGAAAAAAGAGGGCATATATCGCCTGTGCAGAATTATTTTAAGGATGATTATAAACAATACATAGAATACATTCAGTACGAAAAAATTAAGGGGAGACTAAAAGGCCTGGCCCTTCCGGAACCAATGTCTTCAGTTGATTCTTCTCCTTTATTTTGGCGTGATAAAGATTTTGTGTTTGGTCTTAAGGCTTTAAAATGCACCAAGTGCGGGTCCATAAATTTTCCAAAGCGAAACATATGCGTTGAAAAAGATTGCAGGAGCCGCGAGTTTGAGAAAGTTCCGTTACCCCGCAAGGGAGTTATCGAAACGTTTTTTCATCAGTTTATAGTTTATCTGGATCCTGAACAAGCGCCATTTCCAATGTGCATAGCAAGGGTAGCCGGAAAACAGGGAGAATACGGCGGCAAAATAAGCGCCATGATGGTAGACAGCCCTATGGAGAAAGTAAAAGTAGGGGCAAAGGTCGAACTTGTTTTAAGGCGGCATGGCATGGAAAACGATATCGTAAAATACGGATATAAGTTCAGACTTATAGACGAAAAAGCAGGGGGGTGATGATATGGCGCGTAAAAAGAATCCTTTAAATGTAGCAGTGGTAGGCGCTGGTATGATTCGTTTCGGAGAGCTTTTTGAAAAAAGCTTAGAAGACATGATATTTGAATCATATGAGAATTGCTTAAAAAGCGTTGACAAGGGAATAAAAGAAGATGCGATTGAAGCTGCATGGTTCGGATGTTGTTTACCCGGAACAAGCTTGAGAAAAGAAATAGTAAGCGGAGCCACCCTTTCCAATGCGCTCACATTTTATGATAAACCTGTAAGCAGGGTGGAAAACGCCTGTTGTACCGGCAGTGATGCTATACGTCAGGCAGCTTTTGCCATTAAAGCCGGAGTATATGATGTAGCACTTGTAGTAGGTGCCGAGAAGATGAGAGACATTCCGGGACGTGAATCCATGATAGGCCAGGCCAACACCTCATATCATCAGTGGTGGCATCCAAGAGGGCTGACAGGGCCTGCGATGTACGGGCAATTCGGTGTAGCCCATATGGCAAAATACGGAACAAAGAAAGAACATTTTGCAATGATTGCGGTAAAGAATCATCACAACGGAACTCTTGATCCGTATGCCCATTTTCAGTTTGAAGTAACCATGGAACAGGTAATGAATGCTCCGATGATAAGTTGGCCATTAGGGCTGTTTGATTGCTGCCCGACAACCGACGGTGCAGCAGCAATTATATTGACCAGAGAAGATATCGCCAGGGAATATACCGACAAGCCGATATATCTTTGGAGCAGCGCACTTGCCTGCGATGATTTTTACGGTCACCAGAAACGGCATTATCACCAGTGGGATACAACAACAATAGCCGGTAAAACCGCATACGAGATAGCCGATATTTCGCCCAAAGACATAGATGTAGCCGAAATACATGACTGTTTTACCTGCACGGAATTAATAGATTACGAAGACTTAGGTTTTTGTGAGCGGGGAAAAGGCGGTCAATGGGTGGAAAACGGTGGCCCAATGTTAGACGGTGATATACCCTGCAATGTAAGCGGAGGATTAAAATCAAAAGGTCACCCCATTGGAGCCACAGGAGTAGCCCAGGCATGCGAGATATTCTGGCAATTGCGTGGTGAAGCCGGCAAACGCCAGGTAAAGGATCCGAAAATAGGCCTTACGCATAACCTTGGCGGAACCGGTGCCGTTGCATTGGTTAATATTTTTGGAACGGAACCTAAATAAAAAAGTAAATGGCAGGTGAGTTGAACCGCAACAACGAGCGCAATCCCCGATGCTTGCGTCGGGGAGCTTCAATATTGCCTAAAATCTAATGCAAAGAGGAAGTATCTCATGAAGCAGATAAAAGCAGTAATTTCAAAAATTGGTCTTGACGGGCACGATGTAGGAGCCAAAATTGTAAGCGCAATGTTGCGTGATGCCGGTATGGAAGTGGTATATCTTGGAAGATTTCAAAGTCCTGAAACAATTTTCAAGGCCGTTGTAGAAGAAGATGCAGATGTTGTTGGTATAAGCTGTCAGTCATCAAATCATACCAGACTGGTCCCCAAGCTGATTGACATGTTGAAAAAAGAGGGAATGGACAATGTTGTAGTAATTGTAGGCGGAACCATTCCGGATCCTTTTCCTGATGAACTAAAGGCACTGGGTGTTGACGCAGTTATCGGGCCCGGAGCAATGTCTAATGTAATAGTAGAAACAATTACATCCCTTGTTGAAAAGAAAAGCAAAAGGGATTTAAATCCTGTCAGGGAGAAGCAAATATGAAAACAACGATTCAGGAAGACGCAAACAGGAAGTTCGAGTCGGCTTCAGGTATACCATTAAAAGAGATGTATAAGCCCGAAGACTTAAAAGATTTTGATTATGACAGGGATCTCGGTGAAGCCGGGGAATACCCTTATACAAGAGGTTTATATAAGGGGATGTTTCGAAACAGAATCTGGACAAGAAGATTTCTTTCCGGATTCGGTTCGGCAAAAGATTCCATGGAAAGACTGAAGTATCTGGCCAGCATAGGATCGGAAGGAGTTGAGGTTGTAAATGATTACCCCACTCAGGTCGGAATTGATGCTGACCATCCTATGGCAGTGGATGAAGCCGGTTTGGTTGGCATACCGGTATCCTCATTAGATGATGTTGAAACCATTTTAGAAGGCTTTCCTATTGACAAGACAACAATCACTTTCGAATCGTCAGGGGCAAGCGGCCCGGTTTTACCCTGTATGTTTTTTGCTATGGCCCAAAAGCAGGGCGTCCCTTATTCTGCTTTAAACGGCGGTGCTGCTCTTAATTTATATTGTCAGTACTACAGTGGCTTTGTTACCCCTCAGCCTCTGGATTTATGGTCCAAACTTGCAGTTGATGTAGTCGAATACTGTTCGAAAAATAAATTAAGATTTGCAACATTTCATACAAGCGCACACAATGTTTCAGAAGAAGGGACGCCTGCTGTTATGGAAACAGCACTGGGATTTGCTTCCACAATAGCATTTGCCGACCGGCTTGTAGAGCGCGGATTAAATTTTGACGAATTTGCAAACAGGGTTCCTTTTACTTTTACAATATGGATGGATTTTTTTGAAGAAATTGCCAAATTCAGGGCATCCAGAAGAATATGGGCAAAAATAGCAAGAGAAAGGTACGGTTCCAAGAATCCGAGAGCACAAAAGCTTTATATCGCAGCACGGGTATCCGGACTTACAGCTATAGCTCAGCAGCCTCTTAACAATATAGGGCGAATTGCAGTACAGCTTATGTCTGCTGCTCTTGGCGGCTGTAATGCCATTGACCCTGTTATGTATGATGAGCCTTTATGTCTGCCTACGGAAGTTGCAACCAGGATTGCTATGTGTACACAAAACATTCTTGCTTATGAAACCGGAATTGCCAATGTGGTTGATCCTCTTGCCGGCTCTTACTATGTTGAGTGGCTTACAAACGAAGTAGAAAAGAGGTCATGGGAACTTCTTCAGAAGATACTTGACAAGGGAGGTCTGGAAGAAGGCGTTAAAGACGGATGGATAAGGGCAATGATAGACGAAGCTGCTTTAAAGCGTCAGACAGATATAGAAAGCGGAGACATGAAACTTGTAGGTATTAACGATTTGGTGGTTCCACCTGAACAAGACCATAAAATTCCCATTCATGTAGTATCTAAAGCTTCTACTGCCGAACAGGTTCAGAGAGTAAAGGATATAAAAAAGAAGAGAAATAATAATGCTGTAAAAGAATTAATAAAAAAACTGGTAGAAGAAGACAAACAGGGAAATGTTAATCTTACTCCAACCATGATAGAAGCCTGTAAAGAATATGCAACTATAGGCGAAATATGGGGTTCATTAAGAGTAGGCCGTGGTCATCATTACGACCCGTTTGAAATGATTGAATCACCTTTTAAAGACTGATATTCAGGCACGACAATAAATATAATTGCTTTCACTTCCTGCAACTAAAAATATCAATCACTGTATCTTTCTTGAATCGCAATATCTATCACTAACCCCGGTGCAAGCATCGGGGATAGTGATTGTCCGTCCATAAATGGCATCTTGTGCCACATATCTGCGTTCTCGCGTTTTTGAAATACTCGACGTAAACCCATTACGCATGCGTTTTTAAAAATGCTGCGGCCTTGATCTGAAGCGCAATCTACCATTTATAGACGGACACTAGCGAGCGAATCCGGAAAGAACTACCAGAATTTCAAATCATATTTCAAAACCATATTTGTTAAGTCCTATGCAACCGTTTTCCTTTTACCCTCTCCCCTCGTGGGAGAGGGCCAGGGTGAGGGGGAATAAGAAAAGCTGTAGCATTTGGATTTACTTCGAATTCTTGCAAGAAAGTGTCGAAAAAACTACTATAACCCTCTACAGCAAATGTCTCAGCCTTGGATTGGATATGCAGCTCTTGAGGAATGAGATTTTCGTACGGTTTCCAGTAGTCAGTAACTATTTTGCCATTCTTGATATTTTTGATGGTATCCCACAATTGCTCGCCAGTGGCTGTGCCACGATCGCCCAATACGCAGTTGAAGAACCTCTTTCCATATCGATCAACAGCAATCCAGATCCAACAATATTCTTTTTTAAAGAGATATAGCTATGCATTTCATGTACTTCCACAACCTTTATCGCTTTTTCCGAACGAATATCGTCCTCAGCTTTACCAAATGCATTTATCCAATTATAGACAGCTAAATGGCTGCATTTAAGAAACCGGCCTATAGAGTATCTATATATAATTTATAATACCTTTGTTTTATGCCATGAAAAACATAAAAAGGTATCCTTTTGGATACTATCCAAAAAAATAGTTTTCCCGTATAACCAAAATTACGCCAATTGGATTTATTTTGAACAGGAAAGAAGGTATCAAGATGCCTATATTTATGATGTTTGGGAAGTACTCTTCAGAAGCGCTGAAAGTGATCGCTTTGAACGCACGAAAATACCGTCAAAATAATAAATAAACATGGTGGAAAAGTAATATGAATTTGCCGGTGTAAAAATAGCCGGATTGCACCATTATTTTGCCTGAGGCAAATACATGAAACTTTGGAAACTCAAATGCGGTGTTGCTTTTTATTTTAAGAACTTGCTTTTGTTATAATTGACTTAATGAGCACCAAAGATTCTATTAACAATAGTATGTCACCATATTTAAAGCTTTGTGTGTGAAAAAGTACTTTCATACCGGGTTAAAAATTTTTTTAATTTTATTTGAGGCTGTTTATTTTTATTACTATCATATGGAGCGTGCCAAATGTCTGATACAGAAGCTTATGCAAAGCTTGAATCAAGGATTAAAGATCTGGAAAAAGAGGTTGATGAATATAAGTTAAGCTATGAAGCAATGCGTGGCAGAGAGGCTATTTTTGAAGTTGCAATCGAGAGCATCCCTTTTGATTATTTTGTGATTGATGAACAGGGCCGTTATGTTTTTCAGAATTCTATTTGCAGAAAACATTGGGGTGATTTTATTGGAAAACGGCCCGAAGATCTGAGCAGCGACAAAGAAACTCTATCTTTGTGGCAAAGCAAAAACAGCCGTGCTTTTGCCGGTGAATTTGTAAATGAAGAAGGAACTTTCAGGCTGAATGACAAAGAAATACATTGTCATATCATCATATCACCGCTTAAAGAAAACAACCGGGTTAAATTTATTGTAGGTTTTTATATAGATATTACCGAGCGCAAACTGGCGGAAAAAAATCTTTTAGAGAAACGGAAAAAATTGCAGGTTATATTTGATTTATCTCCAATGGCCATTGCTGTATCGGAAAAGAAAACAGGAAAGATAATTAATGTAAATAAAAAACTCTGTGAGTTGACAAAATATACTTCGGAGGAAATACTTGGTAAGGTTTCTACTGAATTGGGCTTATATTCTGTAGATAAAAGAAACAGGCTTATAAAGGAGCTGGAATCATCAGGAGAAGTTAATGGGCTTGAAATAGATTTTAACATAAAAGATGGTTCTGTAATCAAAACATTTGTATTTTCTAAAGAAGTACAGATCGCAGGGGAAAAATGCTTTATTTCAGTTTTTTACGATAGAACTGAAATAATGCAGGCTGAAGAGGCTTTGCAGCAAAGCGAAGAAAAATACAGACAATTGGCTGAGCTATTGCCCCAGGTTGTTTTTGAAGTAGATAAACAAGGCACTACGACTTTTGTCAACCGGCGTACATATGAATTGCTTGGCTATACTGAAGATGATTTCAAAAAGGGAATTAACGCCCTTACGATGCTTATACCTGAAGATAGAAATCGAGCCCTTAACAAAATACAAAATATTATGAATGGTGAGAAATCAGAAGGTAATGAATATACCGCATTGAGAAAAGACGGCAGCACATTTCCTCTTATAGTATATTCCACCCCGATTATTCAGCAAGGACAATCTGTGGGATTGCGGGGGATTATGATTGATCTTACCGAGGTTAAGCAGGCATATAAGGCCCTGCGCGAAAATGAGGAGAAGATCGCCAGATTAAAAAAAATGGAAGCTCTGGGCCTTTTGGCAGGCGGTGTGGCGCACGATCTGAATAATGTATTATCTGGTGTTGTAGGCTATCCGGAATTACTTTTAATGGATTTGCCTGAATGCAGCAGTCTTAGAAAACCGATAGAAGCAATACAGGATTCAGGAACAAGGGCTGTTTCTATTGTCCAGAATTTACTGACATTAGCAAGAGGAGTTGCTACGGTTAAAACCCCATTAAATATCAATTTAATAATCCGTGAATATTTAAGTTCACCTGAGTTTAACAAACTTCAACATTTTCATCCTTCAGTTACGATCAATGCGAATCTTTGCCCTCACCCTTTTAATGTAAATGCTTCTGATGTTCATATCAGAAAAGCTATAATGAATCTTGTCTTGAATGCCATAGAAGCCATTGAAGGCAGTGGTAGTATTACGATATCTACCATGAACCTCAGTCTGGACAAACCAATGAGGGGATATGATAGTTTAAAAGCAGGTGAGTATGTCGTTTTATCTGTTTCAGATAATGGTTCGGGAATATCACCGGATGATCTTGAAAGAATCTTTGATCCCTTTTATACCAGGAAGGTAATGGGCAGAAGCGGTACAGGTCTTGGCCTTTCAGTCGTATGGAATGTTGTTCAGGATCATGAAGGCTACATAGATGTGATAACCGGTGAAAAACTTACAACTTTTGAGTTGTATTTTCCTATTACTAAAGAGGAATTATCGAAGCGGTCTTCGTTTGATCCTCTTGATGACCTTAAAGGAAACAAGGAAGTTATTCTTGTTGTTGATGATATGGAAAGCCAAAGAGAAATATCGTGTATGATGCTTGATGCCTTGGGATATGAAGCTTTCGCAGTTTCCGGCGGAGAGGAGGCTGTAGAATATTTGAAAGAGAATAGAGCGGATTTAATACTGCTCGATATGATTATGGACCCTGGAATAAATGGATGTGAGACATATGAGAAGATATTAAAGGTACGCCCCGGCCAAAAAGCTGTGATCGTAAGCGGCCTTGCTGAAACAGAAGAGGTGAAAAAAACACAAAAACTGGGCGCAGGCCAGTTTGTAAAGAAGCCCATAACATTTAAAAAGATAGGTCTGGCTGTTAAGGAAGAATTGAAGAAGTAGTTGCTTTGAGCAAAAGGTACTAAATCTGTCGCAAAGATTACTGCCGGTGTGTCGCAAAACATCTTTTCAAGTATAAATAAGCCGGTTCTGCAAAATCCTTTTTCAAGAATTGATAAAAATGTATAATGGTTTTTTTACATTTGAAAGCAAAATAAAAATTAGGCGTAAAAAACTGCCAGTCGGTGTAAGCATAAATTGTTTTAATTCGCGATGATTTTCTTAACCGGTTTGGAAAGCTTATAACCGAAACCCAAAGTCGTTGTTTTGCATGGTCTCTATTTTTAAATCATTTTTACTTACTGGTAAAAACCGGCAGTGTTTCGGTGTCAACTTCAATGAGGTGGCTGCTTACCGGATATGCAGTTGTATTTAACCGGCGGTATAATCGATCCGGGCGTCTATTTCAGAACCGCTATAAATCCATTTTATGCCAGGAGGATGCTTATCTGCTTGAGTTGGTCCGTTACATTCATCTAAATCCCATCAGAGCCCAGCTTGTTGAAAATATGGAGGCTTTGGGTCATTCTCCTTATTCAGGGCATAGCAACATCATGGGTAAGATTTCCCGGCAATGGCAGGATATAACTGATGTTTTGGTACTTTTCGGAAACAAAACAAAAACAGCCCGCAGGCGTTATAAGACATTTGTTAAAAAATTGATAAAACAGGTTATTGTCTCATTGAAAAACAATAACTGTAGAACTAAAGGGCCTAAACTCTCACCTATACTCTCACGGTTTTGGACAAAAAAATCCAGGTTGACATTTTTACACTAAAGTTCTGAGTCTAAAGTACGATATTTAATTTAATGAACGTAATCTTTTCCTTGAATACCATTATTCTAAAGATTACTTTTAATCGAAGTCTTATCAAGCAAGGCAATACTTTGAATTAAATGGATCTTTTTAAATTATGATAAATTTGTCAAAAATGGTTTCTTGAAAAAACAGAATATTACAAAAATGGAGATTTGCATGGGTAGCGGATTGAATACGGCTATAAAAGAATAATAAATATTTAAAATGTGACCCTAATATGCACGTTAATATGCACGATTACAGTTGGTTAACCTATTTTCTCCCTTAATTTAATTAATGGAAAGTGTTAGCAAAATTTTCGTATTGTTGTTCATTATAAAATTTGTGTCGTTTTGGCATTTTCTGTAAAAATAAACCGTTAACTCATTTTATTATTTATAGGATGATACTTTTGAAAATGTTCAATTTTGCTCAAGTTCAAGAAAGGCAAAAATTTCAACCAAAGGAATACTTCGGGTATTACGAGTATTGAAATTTTCGCTTGATGATGGAATTGGGCAAAAGGGGGCGTTTTGCAAAGGTCTCAAAAGGATCGAATATGACAGGATATAATAAAGCCCCAATCTTCAGATAATTGAAGCAAGGGGCTTTTGTGTTTTTAAAATGGAAAGATAAAAACATAAATAACAAAGGAAATTGCGATGAAATTGAAAAGTAAAACAAATGAATTGTTTCTATTGGTCACAATAAGTATGATTTTTTATTTTACATCTGCTTGTGTTCCCCTCAATCAGCCTAAGCCAGAACCACAAATTCAAATTGTTGAAAAAATAGTAAGGATATCGGATAAAGACTATACAGCAAAAACAGTTGAAGCTTATGAAAGAGCTGGAAATGATTGGGGAGAAAAACTACGCTTAGAAAATTATAAACCTAAACAAATCAATAATCCTTTTGTTGAGTTTTTGATCTCAGGACGAAGACCTGATTCTGACCCCAAGGGAGACTGGCGGACGTCAAATTATTATTTTACAGTTCATTTGAGTTTAAAAAAAGCTTTTCAAGATGGTTTCAGGAAAGGTTTTCAAGACCGGGAAGCTGATTTGGTGCTTGGTCCTCACATCGAAGTAGCTGCAGGAAAAATTGGAAAAAGAAATAGTGAATTTTTTGCGGAAGATGTAACAAAATATGTGCAAGATCAAATGAATTATCAAAGTCGATTTAAAAAAGCTTTAGATAATTCTGTTGCAATATTTAAGGAATTAATTGCTGAGGGTTCTCCTGCAGACAGGGAAAAATTTAAGACATCTTTTATATCTTACTATCAAAATGAGGTCGATAATTATTTAAAATCTACAAACTTCTATACTGCAAATAAGTCGCAATATATAAATTTGGATTTTAATAAGGGGCAAATTGGTGAATATGAAGGTAAATTATATACATCAATCTTTGGGGTTCTTACCGCTGAAGAAATGTGGAGTCTGTTGTATAAAAAATCCTTACACATGGTTGGTTTAGAAATGGGACAAACATTGTCTCACAATTTAATCACACGATCAGAATTGCTTGAATGGCTGAGAAGAACACGAACCGCCCTTAGAAATTCAAGTATTAAACAAGAGATTTCAATTATTGAAAGCGGTTTCGTTGAAGAATATGGTAGAAATGGAAAATCAGTATTTGATTCAATGCTTAGAGAAATATCCAGATAAATACTTAAACCTGTTTAATTATGTAAGCTACTGCACCCTTTGATACTGCATATGTTGCATAGATGGTTGTGTGTTGAATCTATTGAGGAGGATGGGATGAATCAGGTGATAATGAAACGCATTGTGGGGATCAGTTTGCTTTCATTGGTGTTGATGGTGGCAAGTAATGTTTATGCTGCCAAATCGGTCAATTATTATGTGAATCAGGTAAGCAATAAGGTTCAAGATATTGACCGCGAGTTCAAGAAAGTGGATTTTGGCGCTAAAGACGGTGATAAGAATTATGATATGGTTATGAAAACCATAACAAAGCTTGAGATTCAGTGTAACAAGATCCAAAAAGCCTTCAAGCTGAACAATCCGAAAACCTATGATTATAAAAGTGTTGAGCGGGCAAGAACCAGTGTTCGTGCTTTAAAAACATCCCTGACTGCGAAATACAAGCAGGACAAGGCCAATGCAAAAGCCAGAAATATAGTTTACGAAAAGGTTAATACAAAGACTGACGCAAAGGCTAATACAGGTGCCAACAAAAAGAACCTTAAAACGGGCCTTAACGATACAATGGTTGACCACAGTGCCAAAGTAAAGCTGTTGTATGCACGGTATGAAACATTCAAGCCGAAACTGAATGTGAAAAAAAGTAAGAAAAATCCGGGTGCTGCTACGGATCACTACAAACAGGTACTGGTGGAACTTAAAGACCGGCTGGACAGCTTTGAAACAGACAAGATGTTTGTTGTGGCCCTCAGTACGGACAGCAAGTGGAAGAACAATGCTAATGTAAAGCGTCTGCTTACAGGTTTTACCAGCAAAAATAGATCGTATAATTATAAAATGAAACTTAAAGCCATGCAGAATAAACTCATCGGCCATTTCGATGTAACCCGGATGTCCAACTGGAAGAAGCATGTGGCGAGTTTAAAGAATACGCCGGAACAGATGTATACCCAATGGAAAAAGAATACGCCAAGCCTGGTGAAACAAGTGGCGTCCATTAAAGCGAAAAACGATGCGTATGCAAATCTGATGGGCAAGGACAAAACATGGCAGGAAGTGAATCGAACTCATATAAAACTGAAAACGCTGGCAGACAAAACATTTTTGATTTACCTCAATTCGGTTAGTGCGCCCAAAGATTTGTATAGCGGGAGGGACAAAGCAAAATTGAAATCCGAAATCAAGAAGAAATGGATGTCGATGCACAAAAGAGACACAATTTTGGATGTAAGGTTACCGGCAGAAGTATGGAAGCAGAATGTATCGGTGGATGTATCCGATGCCGGCACCTATCTGCTGAAAATTGAAAGACGGCATCTGGAAAAAATGCCGCTTGCTGTGATTGTAAAAGGGCAAAAGGACAGGGCCTTTATCTACTGGGGAGGTATTTATAAGAATAAAACAAACGACAGCCTGCATTATTCGATTAATGATAAAAGCGGCAAGAGCGGCTATGTTGTTGAAGAGATGTTGGAGAAAAATATAAAATAGGGGGAGTATTGGGGGAGTATTAAATATTTAAACTTAATTAAGGGGGTAATACTGATCTTGCTTTTCTGACGATTGAATCTATTCGTAACGGCTTTTGGGAAAGCAGTAATACGCGGCAATAAACTCACATTTGATACATTCCATTCATTATATGATCATAGAATAAAGGATTTACCCTATTGTATTTAAATTAATCCTGGAATATAATTTAATAAATCAGCCTGTCGATATAGGATTTACATATTTTATCTTAAAGAAAGGAGAGAACTGATGCTACTGCCCGTTAAAAAAATTTTGGCACCAACAGATTATAGCGAACTATCCTACAAAGGTGTTGTTGCAGCCGATGAACTGGCACGCCATTTTGGTGCAGAGCTGCTTCTAATTAATGTTGTAACATCAATGCAAGTTTTACAACCTATCGATTCAACAATACAAACAAGCTATCAAATATCTAATATGTTTGAGGACTTTATGGATATAGCAAGAGCTAACATGGATTTTGTAATTAATAAAAAAGTATCCGATGGTGTCGTAAACCGTTCATTTGTCTTAAGTGGATCACCGGCAGAAGAAATCGTGAAATTAGCTTCAGAGGAAAATGTGGATGCTATTGTCATTGCCACTCACGGATTTACCGGGTGGCGTCGTATAGTATTTGGTTTGGTTGCAGAAAGAGTTGTCCGCTTTGCAGAGTGTCCGGTTATTACCATTCCTGCCGGGAAAGATGAAAAATGATTAGTCCGCTTGCAATTAAGACAAATGTTTCTTGATAATGCTGTCCTCAGAAAAGAACTTGAAGAACTCAATGAAATTAACGAAGATCTTTTCCGGGCTGTTTTTGAGACATTGGATCATATGTTGGTTGTTGAAAGCAAACCGAAGAAGAAAATAGGCTTTCCGAAAAAGATAAGTTCCGGCAAACTGGAATGGAGACAGTCACAAATGAGAGGCTAAAGGTATATTTTTCATGGAGAGAAAAGAACCAAATCTTGAAATTATGCCCTCAGGTATTTCTAGCATTTGGAGTTATCCCGTTAACAGTATATGATTCAATCTTGAGTGATATACTGTTAGAAAATGCTTTAAAACATCATAAAAAGGTTGTCAAATCTTTCTCCATTTGGAGATATACTGGTCAGTACAATAACTTGTTAGGCCTCCGATACAATTTTATGATATAAAAATGTTGCCTGCGATGGTAGAGTCACAAAACAATATAAAAAACTTATACCGATAAGGCACCAAAAACATGTATCAATATGAAAATATAATAAAAATAGACAAAGCACTTATTGTTAAAGAGGACGAAGCAACTTATTATTCTCGCTGTTCTGGAGGGTTGATCAAGAATCCAAGACGTTATCGTCTCATAGATTTATTTTCAGGTGCCGGCGGTATGTCTTTAGGGTTCTCAGAAGTTTTCGGGCAACCTTTCCAATCTGTTTGGGCGAACGACTTTAATCGGCTCTGTGTTGAGACATATAATGAAAATTTTGGTCCGCATAGCATCGCAGGCGATATTGTTGAGATATTGAAAAAAGGCAAAATAGAAATACCTAAAGCTGATGTAGTTATCGGTGGGCCGCCATGCCAAGGTTTTAGCCTCCTAAACAAAAATCGTGAAAATGACCCACGTAAAGAGTTGTGGCGGCCTTACTTAGAAGTGGTAGAAAAATCCGGTGCATCAATTTTTGTCATGGAAAATGTACCTCAGTTACTAGGAACTTTTGAGCATGGTGAAATAGTTGGAGCAGCTGAATCTCTTGGGTTCAAGGTTTGGCAGGATAAATTGATTGCTGCGGATTATGGTGTTCCGCAAACTCGCACTCGAGCTTTTATTATTGGATGTAAGTTCGCAGATCCATCTATTTTATTCCCTCCGCGAAAAACACATTTTAACCCTAATGGCAACGGAAAACAGCTAAAACTTTTCTTCGATAGACAGGAATACCTTTCAACGCCTTCACGCTGGAAAACTGTAAAAGACGCCATTGGCGATTTGCCGGAACCTGAAGGAACTGAAATTAGAAATATACAGCCGCCCTTAGACTTGCATTTCGGGAGGAATCCAACTGAACTAAGCCGAAAACGATATAGAGCAATACCTGAAGAAGGGATGAATCGATTCGATCTACAACGTATTGCGCCGGAGTTAACGCCTAAATGTTGGATTAGAAAGAAATCAGGCGGTACTGATTTATTTGGACGACTTTGGTGGGATAAGCCTTCAGTTACAATACGTACCGAATTTTTCAAACCTGAAAAAGGGCGTTATTTACATCCTAATCAGCATAGGCCTATCACTCACAGAGAAGCCGCACGGTTTCAAAGTTTTCCTGACAGCTTTCAATTTTTGGGTTCAAAAATTGAAATTGCAAAACAAATCGGCAATGCCGTGCCGCCTCTTCTTGCTGCGAGAGTAGCCGATGTCGTTAGGCTACTACTTGACCAAAGATATGAACAATGGACCTCTTCTCACAAAAAAAGCGAAGCCAAATTATGTCGCGCGTAAGCGGCAAAGACACAAAACCTGAATTGTTTGTGCGTTCTTTGCTCCATAATATGGGGTACAGATTTAGACTTTATAGGAATGACTTGCCGGGGAAGCCTGATATCACATTACCAAAGCACAAAAAAATCATTTTTGTTCATGGTTGTTTTTGGCATGGTCATATAGATTGCTCACGGGCGAAAAGACCGACAACCAATAAATATTTTTGGAATGAGAAGTTGGACAAGAACATAGAAAGAGACAAAGCCACCGTTTATAAGCTTGAACAATTAGGTTGGGATATTTTGACTGTCTGGACCTGCGAAGTGAAAGACTCTGACAAATTAAAAAAGAAACTGCTTTTGTTTCTCAAAGGGCATGAAGAGACATATTACATATGAACTCTGAAGAAATTAGAAAACAATTACAGAAACTATTAACCAACTTTGAACAGGAATTAAAATCCGACAGGTTACGAGATAAAGTTCTTTCTCTTGTCCCCTGCTTTCAGCATTTACGAGATTTAGGAAAATCTCTAATTCCAGCCACGATTGCAAAAAGCGCTCGGGATAGAATTCTTTATTATTTTAAAAAATATCCTGCCATCATAATAAGCGGTGATGAACTCCTTGTAGTTTCAGGCATACAAGAATATGCCCGCAGGGTTCGAGAGCTAAAAGTACAGTATGGGTGGTCAATCGTGAGCGGCCTGACCGCCAAACAAATGGCGGAAGAAAATGAATTTCCATTTTCTGACATTGACGTTACAACCATGGGACCTTCTGATTATTTGTTGCTTTCAGTTGTTCAGGATAGAGATGCAGCCCATCGTTGGCATTTGGCAAACGAAATAAGAAGAGAAAACATTGCTGTTCGTGACAAAATATTAAAATATTTAAGAAAAAATGTCGGTCAGAAAGTAACAGGGGAGGAACTGAAATATCTTGCAAAAGATAGATCTGAATGGGCCAGAAGAGTAAGAGAATTACGGACAGAATATGGTTGGCCTGTCGTCACTCAGAATACAGGTCGTCCTGATCTTGAAGTGGGAGTCTATCTGCTGGAAGCTGACAGGCAAAGCCCTGAACATGACCGTCACATTCCTGACCCAGTCAAACGAAAAGTTCTCAGACGTGATGAGTATAAATGCACGCTCTGCAAATGGTCCCACGAAGAGTGGAACAGATCTGATCCTCGCCACTTGGAGTTACATCACAAAAAACACCATGCAGAGGGTGGAGACAACACGGATAGCAATCTCATTACCATATGTACGGTATGTCATGATGAGATACATCGAAAGAAATAGGGTCGAACGGAAAGGCCGAACAACCCAATGCACCGGATGCAAAAGGCCGCGGCTTTTTAGATTAAATTGGTTTTTCAACATTTTTCGCTTTTGCATAATATTGTGGTAGCCTTTTGCACTCGGTGATCGGTACGTTACGCTACTGTACAGAGCAACAAAATGCATGATTTCGCTTGGTATATAATTTCTACCATTGACGAACACACGGAATTTATAGAACAAGGCGGGTGCCACAAACAGATTGATGAGATCGTCATACATGTTCGAAAAGTTTTATCCGGATATGCCTGAATAGGCACGCTTCTTTTATCATAAAGAGATTTTTAGCACCAACGCCAAAGAACATCTGCAAATCAATTAGGTCTATGGTGATATTGGAGATATAGAATATTACAATTCTTACTGAAACAGTTGATATCATAATTATCGGAGGCGGCCTCAGTGGTATCTATGCCGCCTACCTGGTGTCCCAAAGAAATAAATCTTTTATTGTTCTCGAAGCCCGTGAGCGTGTCGGCGGCAGAATTTTAAGCCCTGAACATCAAGGTTTTTTCTCCGATCTCGGCCCCTCATGGTATTGGCCTTCGATTCACCCGGAAATGGCACGCCTTATCCAAACATTGGGCCTTAAGGGTTATCGTCAGTTTGATGAGGGCATGGGCCGTTTCCAAAGTCCCGATGGAGCCGTCCGAACCGTCAGCGGTTACGTCATGGAACCCATCTCCTGGCGGCTTTCCGGCGGCATGATGGCACTAATCACAAAACTAAGTAAGGATATTCCTGAAAACGCTATCAGACTCAATCACCCGGTATGTAAGATCGAAAAAAAGTTCCCCGGTGCTCTGGTTAGCGTAGGAGAACTGGAAACAGAACCTTGGGCCCGGTTCAGCGCCAAGAAGGTAATCCTTGCTCTGCCGCCGCGCCTTGCCGCTGCTACCATTTTCTTTAACCCTGAACTATCTCATGATTTAACTCAGGAAATGCTGAAAATCGGTACGTGGATGGCGGGCCAGGCAAAATTCTGTGCTCTTTACGATGAGCTTTTCTGGCGGCAAACGGGCCTCTCGGGCCAGGCTTTCAGCCAGCACGGTCCGCTGGGCGAAATCCATGACGGATCCAACAACAGCCAGAACCCTTACGGACTAACCGGCTTTGTCGGTATTCCGGCGGTGCAACGCAACCATCAACAACTCGTTATCGAGGCGATTCTATCTCAACTTGCAGACATTTATGGCAAACCTGCGGCACAACCAACGGCCTTCTTCTACCATGATTGGGCTCGCGAGCGATTTACCGCCACCCAGTTTGACCAGCCGCCTATGTACGAACACCCTCTCTATCACCCCCCGGCAGGTCAAGCCTCCATTTGGGACGGCGCAATACATTTTGCCGGTTCGGAAACCGCCGACCAACACGGCGGTTATCTCGAAGGCGCTTTGACCGCCGCCGAACGGGCGGTAAGAAACAGTATAGAGGAATGAATTCAATTTAACCGTGGGAAAGTTTAGAGATAATTAACGCAAAAAGATTCGCTTATAAACAGCTGTAGATAGTGAAACCGATACACAAAAGAAAGTTTCACTTATCAATTTTCCTGCGCCTGGCAGCCTGGTTTAAATTCTGTTTGCGGGTTTTTATATGTTTTACTACCGGCTTCCGGTATAACTTTATGTGGTGTTCCTCAATAACAATCATCCCTTTTTTATACAATCCGCCAATGGCACTTTTAAATCTTTTTTTGCTGGCGCTAAACAGCCTGTAGATTTCTTCCGGTGAACTTTTATCCGATACTTCCAGGCTTCCGCCATTTTCTTTTAATATATTTAGAATACTTTGTGACAAATCATCGAAAGCCTGGGCACTGTGTTTTTGAAGGCAAAGATCAATCTTGCCGTCTTCTCTGATCTTTTTAATAAAACCCTTTACTTTTTGCCCTTGTTCCAGGATCTGAAATACTTCATTCTTATACAAAACACCCACATGGGTTTTGTTGATAATCGCTTTATAGCCCAAAGGTGTTGACTCACCGATAATAAGGTCCACCGGCTCACCCTCTTTGAAATTGACAGGCAGTGTTGACAAAAACTTATCTATTCTGGATGAAGCTGCTATGTGGTTCTTTTTATTATTGTAAACAAACACGACATAGAACTGCCCCAGTTTCATGTGCTGCTTCTGTTCCGGTACCGGGACGCGCAGGTTCTGCTTTAAACCCCAGTCCATAAAAGCTCCATAGGAATTGGATACTGCCACCTTGAGCAAAGCAAACTGACCTGCCACGGCATAGGGCTTTTGGGTTGTAGCGGTCATTTTGGCTTTTGAATCGATATATATGAATACTTCGATATTATCATTTACCTTGCAATGTGCAGGGGCTTCTTTTTCGGAAATCAATATCTCTCCGAGTGTGCCACCGTCTAAGATTATGCCGGATCTCACCACTTTAATAATCTTGAGGGTGTTTATTTTTCCTAATTCAACCATTTTCATTTTTCCTTAATTTTATCTTACAATCATCAGATCATCTATGCTCTGTTCAATCTTTTCCAGATTCTCTTTTGAATTAAAAAGCATTTCACACAACTCGCATTTGCGATACCGCACTATTTCACTGGCCATAAACCCAAGATAAGTAGCCATACGCGTAAGCCCTATACTTCGGATAAGATGATATATTTTATGCTGTTCTTTTTTTTTAAACAGTTCTTCCACAGATTCCTTTTCCAAATTTCCAAGGTATAAAAACCCGGTTTTTAAAAACCGGTTTCCGGCGTCACAGCAGGCATACATGTCCTGATTGGGAGAAAGATAAGCATTCATGGAACATATGTTAGGATAATAATCTGTAAAGATCTGTCTGCGTTCAAAATTCTCTGCTCTTCCGAAATAGATTACAGGTTCCGGAAAATATCGCAACTCATTTTCTTTAAGAAACTGTTCAACATCGTCATCTGTTTCCGAAAAATCCGTAACAAAGGAAACAAAATAATCCAGCCCCTGTTTCACACAAGCGGCTGTCGCATTAACAATGTTTGTGCGGTCGATATTCTCCTGATGCCAGCGGCTGGTGCTGATCCTCATCTGGGACAGGCCGCTTTTTCTCAGTGTAGATACCATTTTATCTGCCTGATCCGATGAGTTTGCCCAGAACCCATTGGTAACCACCCTTGTATAAATCCGGTTTTGCTTACAAACCAAAATCAGGCCGCAGATATCATCTAAAAATATGAGCGGCTCTCCGGCAGTAAAACTGATACCACTCACATGTGCCAAGGCCATTTCTTCGATAATTTCTTTTGCCCGGATAAAGTCCATTTTGTCTGTACCCGGTGATCCACCTGAGGCCACACAGTGTGCGCATTTCACATTGCAACGGGTGGAATATCCGAAAGCTATTTGTCGTAGTTGATTCATTTTCCTGCCTGATATTGTTATTGCGAAATTTCTTTTACAATTTGTTTATCCAAGTTGCAATGCGTAAAACAGCGTATGTTGGTTTGAGGTGATATAGGGTGAAGAAATTACCGTTTTTGAGGGCCACTTTTTTATGAAGGTATCATTATTTTGATGCTGAAAATGATGTAATAAACTTTCTCACCTCATCCTTGCCATGAAATATGCCATAATGCCCTTCACAGAGAATATCCGCCTCAAGGCTTACCAGAAGACTTAAAGAATTTATATAATCATTTCTATTGGAAAGAATGATAGAGTTAAGCGGTCCATGAACATCCTGCCCGAAAAGGACTTTTTGGCCTTCAGATTCAGTCAGATAGACCACTGAACCGGGAGAATGCCCCGGAATGTGAATGGCTTCAATCTGTCGTCCCCCAAGCTCTATAATTTCACGCGGCTTTGAAAGTTTTCGATCAATTGAAAAAGGCTGGAGAGTAGCACCATACCAATTGGCTGCTGTAACTGCGTTATCGCCATTTTCAAGGTATTTTGCTTCCAATTCATGAGAAACTATCTTCAAATCAATGACATCTTTCAATCCTTTAGCTCCACCCGTATGATCAAAATGGCAATGGGTAATAAGAAGATATTCTATCTGCTCAGGTTGTATTTTGCAGGCAGCAATGTTTTTCAATAGTTTCTCTCGGGAAAAGCCGCACCCCGAATCAACCAGGGCTGCATGACCTCCAAAATTAATAAGATATACGGCAGCATCTTTATCTGATGTATATCCGCTTCCTCCAACCTGAAATATTTCTGAAGTAATCTGCATTATGTTTACTTCCCTTTCACAATAAAGTTGATGTCATACTAAGCCGGTTTTTAAGATACGTATATCTCTTTTGAGTCTTGCTGTTATTGATTCCTATTGCAAGCGCTTTTTTTGCACCCACCATAACCACAAGCCTTCGTCCTCTTGTAAGAGCAGTATAAATCAGGTTGCGCTGCAAAAGCATGTAATGCTGGGTATGAACAGGAATTACAACAGCCGGATATTCAGATCCCTGAGACTTATGAACAGATACCGCATAGGAAAGTATTATCTCATCAATTTCATTAAAATCATATTTTACCAAGCGGTTGTCAAAGGAAACCATCACATTCTGCTCTTTGGAATCAATTGAAGTTATTCTTCCGATATCTCCGTTATAAACATCCTTGTCATAATTATTTTTAATCTGCATGACCTTATCTCCAATCTTATAATTTCTCTCCTGGCTCGAATATAATGCATCTCCAGGATTAAGCGCTTCCTGCAAAATCATGTTAAGATTGGATACTCCAAGTTCACCCTTGTGCATGGGACTTAAAACCTGTATGTCGGAAAACGGGTCAAACCCAAACCGCTTTGGTATTCGATGCGCAACAAGCTCTCTTATTATTTCTACCGCCCTTTCGGGCTCATTCTGTTCTATAAAATAATAATCGCTTTCATTATCTTCAGTTTTTAAAAAAGGCATTTGCCCGCTGTTTATCCTGTGGGCGTTTATTACAATACGGCTTTTTTTCGCCTGGCGGAAAATTTCAGACAGCACAACAACAGAAAAAAGTCCTGATGAAATAATATCATTTAAAACATTACCTGCACCAACCGAAGGAAGCTGGTTCACATCTCCCACAAGAATAAGAGCCGTCCCGGAAGGCACCGCTTTTAAGAGCCCGAACATCAAGATTGTGTCTATCATGGATGCTTCATCTATAATCAGCAAATCACAATCAAGAGGATTATTCTCGTCTTTCTGAAATCCTCCCTGCTCGAAATTGAACTCAAGCATCCTGTGAATTGTTTTTGCTTCGTGCGCTGTAGCTTCACTCATACGTTTTGCAGCTCTTCCGGTAGGCGCTGCGAGCAGTGTTTTTAACTTCAGACTTTGAGATATTTTAAGGATGGCATTCACAATAGTAGTTTTACCTGTTCCCGGACCACCTGTAATTACCATTACTTTACTATAAAGAGCGGATTTTATGGCTTCAATCTGTTTTTGGGCCAATTTGATTGCCATACTTTTTTGCACCCATTCTATGGCCTTATCAGAAACAGTAATTTTAAAAGGGCCCGCCGAATCGGCAATAAGCTTTAAACAATTTGCAATACCTGTTTCACAATAATGATATCTTAAAAGAAATACTCCTTTTGATTGTTTATCTTCTTGCTTATCTTCAATTTCTTCTATTACTATTTTTCCCGATAAAGACAAATCATCTATCTTGTTCTTTATACTATCTCTATCTACATCAAGAATCTCAGCACATTTTTCAACAAGCAGTTTATATGGGTAATAGACGTGTCCATCATTGGCCAGTTCGGAAAGAACATAGAAAATTCCGGCCGCAATTCTTTCATCAGAATCTTTTAAAAACCCGAATTTTTGTGCGATTTTATCTGCTGTCAGAAACCCTATTCCGAAAATATCGGATACGAGCCGGTAAGGATTTTCCTTTAACACCGCAACAGCTCTGTCTCCGTATTTTCTATATATTTTTATTGCATACCCCGAACCTATTCCATGTGCATACAAAAAAAGCATAATGCTGCGTATACTTTTTTGTTCATCCCAGGCTTTTTTTATTTCTGCTATCCGTTTTTTGCCTATGCCTTCAATCTCAGTAAGTTTTTCTGTTTCATTTTCGATAACAGAAAGGGCCTTTTCACCAAATTTTTTAACAATGCGTTTAGCCATAACCGGCCCCAGGCCTTTTATCATTCCCGAACCCAGGTATTTTTCCACACCCAAGGCATCTTCGGGGACAATGCTTACAAACTCGGAAACAGCAAACTGATCACCAAACTTGGGATGCTTTATCCATTCTCCTTTCATTGTAAAAGTTTCGCCCAAGGCCGGGGACAAAAGATTTCCCACCACGGTAACAGGTTTTTTCATTCCTGCAACTTTCACCTTTGCAACCAGATAACCGGTCTTTTCATTCGTATAGGTTATTATTTCAATCTGTCCGGAAAGTTCCATAGCAGTATTTTCAATTACTCTTAGGATATTTGGAGAGCTTGGGTTTAATAGCCTTGCCAAGCCAATCAATGCTTTTTCCCAGATGCCGCATGTTGGCAAGACCTTCCTTATCTTCAAGTACTTCTCCCTTGCCTAAGCCAAAGCCCATATTCCAGTAAGTTGAACCGGGAATAATCATCCTTGACATCTGGAACATATGGTTAATGGTATCAAATGCATGGGTGGCACCACCTCGCCTGACCGCAACTACCGCCGCCCCTATTTTTCCGGCAAAAGCATTATTGTTGGCATAAGCAACAAAACCCGCTCTTTCAATCAATGCCTTTAAATCAGCCGATACAGCCGCAAAATAAGTTGGTGAGCCCAGAATCATAGCATCAGCCTTCAACATTTTTGAATAGATTTCATTAAATTTATCCTTTTTAACAGAACATTGGTTGTCTTGATTTTTAAAACATTTTTCACAGGCAATACAACCACGAATTGCCGTTCCGCCAACTTTCACAA
Organism: Pseudomonadota bacterium; assembly: GCA_018817425.1. Classification (NCBI taxonomy): domain Bacteria; kingdom Pseudomonadati; phylum Pseudomonadota; species Pseudomonadota bacterium. The sequence goes on along the minus strand of JAHITX010000060.1, from coordinate 5,847 downwards.
GCTCTGTTTCCCAGCCGGCATCATTTAATTCGGAAAGCACTTCCTTAAGAAGCAATTCAGTATTCCCGCCCTTTCTTGGGCTTCCGTTTATTGCTATTGCGTACATAGTGACCTCCTTTATGTATTATCTGATTTTTATGAAGCTTAGCCCAAAAAAAGAAAGAATACAATTCTGCAATTTATATAATGATAAATTTCATGCCTCAATTTAAATTTACATCGTATTTTGTTCCTGTCTGGATCTGTTTGCCGAAATTTTGGAAGTTGATATATTATCCCGCAAATTTTCCCTCATATATTTTTGCTCATATACCGATATAGCCTTTACAAATATTATATAAAAATTTTAGAAACCGGCTTTTTTTTTGGTAAAAACTATCGAATAATATTTAAATTTATAGTATTTAAATAATAATGAATAAAATAATAAACCGCAAATTTCTACTCTTACTCCTGCTTGTTTTCGTTATAGGCATCACAGCCATGTGGTGGGTAGCGTATTCGACCGATAAAAATATGCGGCAGGAGCTGCTTATACATGCAAGGATCACTGCGAATGCCATTAATATCGAACATATTGACTCTTTGTCCGGTTCTGAAAGTGATTTGGGTACACCAGCTTATGAGCGCATAAAGTCACAATTAGAATCAATGCGCAATGCCGTTAGTAAATGTCGATTTCTTTACCTGATGGGACGCCGCTCAGACGGCGTGGTTTTCTTTTATGTGGATTCATTGCCTGTGGATTCCAAGGATTACGCACCACCCGGATTAGTTTACAAGGAAGTTTCGGACTCCTATCTTCATTATTTCAACACAAAACAGGAAGCTGTTGCAGGACCGGTTACCGATAGATGGGGCAAACTGGTTACTGCTCTTATTCCATTAACAGATCCACATACTAATAATCTTGTTGCTGTTCTCGGTATGGATGTTGATGCTAAGGATTGGTACAAAGAAATCATCGGGCGTTGCTTTATACCATTTACGGTAATGCTTCTATTTGCAGTTTCTATCATATTGTTTGCTTCCAGAAAACAGGCAGCCAAAGCTCTTAAGGAGAATGAGAAAAAGCACAGATTATTCTTTGAAAATGCACCAATTGGAATAATTCATTATGATAAGCAAGGAATAATCTCAGCTGTTAATGAAGAGATGATTGCTATATTAGGTTCAACCCGGGAAAAACTCATAGGGTTGAATATGCTCGATCTTCCGAATGAAACTATGACAAATGAAATTCGCAAATCCCTTAATGGTGTTCGTGGATATTATGAAGGTCAATATACATCTTTTACAGGTGGAAAAATATTAAACATAATAGCTTCCTGGATTCCAATTTTTCGTGCCGGTAGTTTTATTCATGGTTCAGGAATAATTGAAGATATCACAAAACGCAAAAAGACTGAAGAAACCCTGGCACGGCGTATGGAGCTTGAAAGGTTAATCAGTAAAATATCTTCGGAATTTGTGGGACTAAGTTCAGACGAAATTGATGCAGGTATCAACCTTGCCCTGGCTTCTGTAGGTGCTTTTTCAGGAGCAGACCGTGCCTATGTCTTTCTTTTTCAAAAAAGCGGTAACCTGGTCGACAATAGTCATGAATGGTGTGCCAATGGTATCCAACCACAAATAGATGATTTAAAGGATATTCCTCTTGCTCTTGAATTGCCATGGTTTACCGAACAAATCCAAAAGCATGAAGTTTTTTATGTGCCAAACGTAAAGTATCTGCCGCCTGAAGCACTGGTGGAACAAAAACACTTTGAGGATCAAGGTATCAAATCGCTTATTGTTCTACCCATGAAGCTTAGTAATCACCTCTTAGGTTTTATCGGATTTGACGCTGTGCATGAGTATCAAACCTGGGACTACGATAACCAGGCTATACTGCGCTTCATTGGTGAAATTTTTATCAATGATATTGAACGAAAACGGACCGATAAAGAACAGGAAAACCTTCAGGTAAAGCTGGCCAATGCTTTAGAAATGGCGCATCTTGCTTCATGGGAATACGACGCCATCAATGATCTCTTTACGTTCAACGACTATTTCTACAAGATTTTTCACACCACAGCCGATCAAGCAGGCGGATATACAATGTCATTGGCTGAATACTTCCGGCGCTTTGTCCATCATGACGACATATCTTATCTTGAGGAAGAATCCCGGAAAGCAATTGAAGCAAACGCCTCCCAGTATAAACTGGAACATCGTATATTTTACGCTGATGGAACAATCGGTTATATCAGCGTCCTATGCTCCGTTATTAGAGATGCCAATGGTCAGATACTCAAAACTTATGGGGTGAATCAGGACATTACCGAGCGTAAGAAAGCGGAAGACAGGTTACGGGAAAGTGAAGAAAAACTTGCAAGATCCAAGAAAATGGAATCACTTGGACTTTTGGCAGGTGGTGTAGCCCATGACCTGAATAATGTATTATCCGGTATAGTCAGCTATCCGGAATTATTATTACTTGATTTACCTGAAGACAGCAAATTAAGAAAACCTATAGAAACCATTCAGGAGTCAGGAAACAAGGCGGTTTCTATCGTTCAGGAACTGTTGACTATAGCTAGGGGCGTAGCATCACCTAAAGAGCCCTTAAATTTAAATAATATTGTCAAAGAATATTTGCATTCCCCCGAATATAATAAACTTAAGCAATTCCATCAAGCCATTGAAATCAAAACCGACCTTGATCAGGATTTGGTTAATATAGCCGGCTCACTTATCCATATCAGAAAATTAATAATGAATCTGATAGCAAATGCTGCTGAAGCTATTGAAGATAGCGGCACTGTTATCATATCGACTAGAAACTGCTATGTAGACAGACCCATAAGAGGATATGAAGACGTAAATACAGGTGAGTATGTTATTTTATCTGTAGCAGATGATGGCCCAGGAATATTAGTGGAACATCTTGAAAGAATTTTTGAGCCGTTTTTTACAAAGAAAATAATGGGCAAAAGCGGTACTGGCTTGGGGCTGGCGGTAGTATGGAATGTTATGCAGGATCACAAAGGCTACATTAATGTTACAAGCAACGGGAGTGGCACTATATTTGATTTATACTTTCCCATTACAAGAGATAAAACATTTAAAAAAGATAAACCTTTATTGATTAAAGAATATAAAGGAAACCATGAAACTATTATGGTTATCGATGATGTGGAAAGTCAAAGAGAGATAACCTGTAATATTTTAAAAACTCTAGGCTATGATAGTTTTGCGGTTCCCGGCGGAGAGGAAGCGATTGAGTATTTGAAAGAACATGCCGTAGATTTGATAATCCTGGATATGATAATGGAGCCGGGCTTAAGTGGTCGTGAGACTTATGAGAGAATAATAAAAATTTATCCTAAGCAAAAAGCTATAATAGTCAGCGGCTTTTCTGAAACAAATGAGGTGAAAGAAACTCAGGACTTAGGCGCAGGTCAATACTTAAAAAAACCGTTAACATTAGAAAAAATAGGACTGGCAATTAAACTTGAACTGGAGAAACAATAATCCGCAAATTACGGTTCCATCAACTTTTATAAATCTATCTTATTCTTCTACAATCCGAAAAAGATCAATCATGCGCTTAAACGGAACAATCGTAACATTCGTTCTTTTTTGACTTTCGCTACCGCTATAAACAATGCCAGCGCCTTTGGGAATGTGTTCTGAAAATACTTTCGCAAAATGGTTCAAGCCTTTGAAATAGTCTCTGGTTATGGTCATGCCTGCTTTGATCTCAACAGGAAAAATATCTGATCCACTTTTTAGCAGCAGATCAACCTCATTTCCCTTGCTGTCGCGGTAAAAGTAAATATTACTTTTCTTCCACTGATTAAAACGGTGTAATTTGCAAGTGCAACTTTCAATTTGTTCCAAATATTTAAAGTTTAGCCCCACGAAAAAGAGAACACAATTTCCGAATTAATATAATGTAGAGCCACTTTCAAAACGTTTCAGCTTGGTCAAGCTCAAGGCGGGAGAAAATTTTAACCACAGGAATACATGGAGTATTTCGAGGATTGAAATTTGAGCCCAACGCAGAGATCGGCCAAAATGGGGCGTTTTGAAACTGGCTCTGTAAATTTAAAATGACATTTAAAATTTACATTGTGCTTTGTACACATATTTTCCACTCGTAACGATATTGCTTATAAAGAATTGGATCATCAACTGAAAATCAGACCGGGAATGGGGGCTAAATGTGGGTTGGATTTTTTTTGCTATAAAGTTAATCATTTGCTTCCTGTAATCCTCAATTCTGGTAACTACCCATCACCGAACAGTAGTAGGTGTAAGCATCATTAATAGTACTTCTCTTTTATATTCTTCCACATATGCCTGCCATGTGAGCCCTGCCTTTGATCTATTGAGCATGCTTAGCGAGAGCATTAATGAGATTGTATCTTTTTCTTAATCCCCACCTATTTAGTGTCCGTCCGGAAATGGTAGATTGCAGTTCAGATCAAGGCCGCTGATTTATTTCCAAAACAGGATGTTTTCATTAACATATATTTACAAATTGTTACATCCATATTGTAAATAAATTTATTTATAAATGCCTTAACTTTTGCTATATAATAGAAACCAAATAATCAGATAAACGAAATCTTTGGAAGGCATTTTCATCTAATCAATCTAACTGGTAACGGACCATGGATATACAAAAAAAGAAAGCTATCGGGATTTCATTAATAATATTGGTGACCACTGCTGCAATCGTCGGGCTTTTGTTTGTTGAACCAATCCCGCAGGATCCCGGATATCATCAATTTCAAGATTCAAAATTAATTCTGACAATACCTAATTTCCGGAATGTTGTTTCTAATATTGCTTTTTTTATAGTAGGTGTTCTGGGAGTAATAAAACTAAGAGAAACTGAAAGGTTAAAAATCATACCTGATATTAAATTTGTATATTATTGTTTATTTTCGGGTATGATATTAGTTGCATTCGGCTCCGGTTTCTACCATATCCGGCCTGACAACCAGACATTGGTGTGGGATCGTTTACCAATGACGATAATCTTTATGGCCTTATTCTCCATTGTCATTGTCAGGGCCGACTTTAAAATGTAATTCAATCCCCGGAGTTAAACTGTAATTTTCTTCGATTTCTTTTTCTTCCAGGATAATAAATTTTTAAACCCTTTTCTTCATTTTTCTTCCGGTTTTTTCTTTAGTTTTTTTCTTCACAAAACATACCCATTCATAAATAGTTGAACCCGTTTGGGAGGTGCTATTTGAATGGGAATGGTAAAAAAGATAAAATGCCGTAACTGCAAGCGTTTATTTGTGCCTGATTGCAGGAATCGCAACCGGCAAAGGTATTGTAAAAACTCTGAGTGTCGTAAGAAGGCCAAGGCGGCAGGTCAACAAAAATGGCTTCAGAAACCTGAGAACAAAAACTACTTTAAAGGTCCTTTAAATACCCTGCGGGTACAGGAATGGCGGAGACAACATCCGGGCTATTGGAAACGGAGTTTTTCAAACAAACAAAATGCGTTACAAGATCGCTTAAATGCGCAACATTCTGAAATAAATAAGGATAACAGCGATTTTACGAACAATATGTTACAAGATTCCTTAATCATTCAACCAGCTGTTATTATAGGGTTAATTTCTCAATTTACCGGTTCTGCGTTACAAGATGATATAGTAAAAACTCTGCGCCGTATGCAACAATTGGGTCAGGACGTTTTGTCCTGTCAATTTAACGGAAAAGGAGAAAATTATGATTGTAAAGCATGTGATTTTACCGAGCCGGTTGCGCAAAGTCCCTAAGAGCTTCAGCTGGATTGACCACAGATTGATCAGCGATAGACATATTGAGCGGCTCTGT
>JAHITX010000059.1 GCA_018817425.1 Pseudomonadota bacterium | reverse complement strand
TTTATTGCCCATAAGCTGGGGTGGAAATTTTATTCTTTACGGCCCGATAGGAAATGCTTCCTGGGTTTATCCTGCCTGTGCAACAATGGATGCCATGATTGCCTATGGCGAGCAGGCAAAGGGAATAAATATTAAAAAAGATCACCCGCTGTATCACATCTTTTAATGGGTAATATTAAAAGAATATGAAGAATGCCTGGCGGTTTATAGATACCGGCATTAATGACGGCTTTATGAATATGGCAATTGATGAAGCCATGCTGGAAATGCATCTTTTGGGGCAGATTCCTCCTACCTTGCGCATCTATAGATGGAGTCCTCCTGCTTTATCTATAGGTTGCTCTCAGCGCATGGAAGATGATGTTGATCGTAATAAATGTTTGGAACTAGGAATAGATGTGGTTCGCAGACTTACCGGAGGCCGCGGTGTTCTGCATAATGATGAATTGACTTATACAGTAATTGCTTCAGGAAAACACGGACTGCCCGGCAGTATATTGGAATCTTATCGGATTCTAAACGAAGGCTTGATTGCTGCTTACCGCATTCTGGGATTGGAAGTAAACCTGGTATCCAATGATAAAGTACTCCCGTCTGCTGCCTGTTTTGCCGGTACTGCAACAGCAGATTTGACTTGCCGGGGGAAAAAAATTGCCGGGGGTGCCCAGTTTAGAAGGGGTGAAGCCTTATTGCAGCACGGTTCTTTGCCTATTGTACTTGATGCAGAGTTAAGTATTGCAGTTCACAAATTTTCGACCCCGGAAATACGCAGCAGAGCATTAAGCACTTTACGTAAAAAGGCAACGGATATCAAAACAGCTTTAGGGAAACAAATTGATTGGCAGGAATTAGCGGATGCCATATTTGCAGGATTTCAAAAATCAATGGGAATCAAACTTTACAACGACAAATTAACATCTGCCGAGATTGAATTAAGCCGGAAGCTGGCAAAAGAAAAATATGGCGCGGCTTCCTGGAATGATTCAGGAGTTTATAATGGCAAAAGAATATAATGATTTTTCACAGAAAATGCCTTCCTGGTTGATAAAACCTTTTCCCAAGGGAAAGCACAGTGTCGGGGTTGCCAGGATTCTATCGCGATGGCGGCTAAATACCGTATGCAGGAGCGCCCAATGTCCCAATTTATGCGAATGTTTTTCCCAGGGGACTGCGACCTTTATGATTATGGGCAACATCTGTACCCGAAATTGCATGTTTTGTGCTGTAAACGACGGCAATCCAGGTTCTCTGGAAGCGGATGAACCGGACAGAATAGCTTCTGCTGTAAAAGATTTGGGTCTTAATCACATTGTAGTAACTTCGGTAACCAGAGATGATTTGCCTGATGGAGGGGCTCTACACTTTGCCGAAACAATTTTCACCATACGCAAGATAAATCCTGATACCACGGTTGAAGTGCTTGTACCGGATTTTAATGGCTCTTACGTTTCAGTTGAAACAGTTATGAAAGCAATACCTGAAATCTTTGCTCATAATCTTGAAACTGTGCCGGGTCTTTATAAGAAAGTCCGGCCAAAGGCAAATTATAAGCGCTCGCTTGCCGTATTGGAGATGGCAAAAACTATTAACAAAAGTATTCATACAAAATCGGGTATGATGCTGGGCCTGGGAGAAACAAAAGAGGAAGTTATCGCCGTAATGCAGGATCTTCGTAAGATAAATTGTGATTTTCTTACCCTTGGGCAATACTTGAGTCCTTCCGAAGATCATCTTCCGGTGAAAAGATTTATAACACCTGACGAGTTTAATGAATTTGCTCAAACAGCAAAACAAATGGGATTTCTGTCAGTAGCTTCGGCGCCCTTTGTTCGCAGTTCGTATCACGCTAAAGAGTTTTTGATCAATAATATATATCCAATATAACCAAAATCACAAAAGAGGAGACAATGATATGATTAAATTAGGAAAGATGGAAAATGCCGGCCCGTATTACGGGAAAACACTTGAGGAATTAGAGAAAGCGGATCTGGGGTGGAGTCCGGAAGAAGAAAGAGAAATTGAGCGCTATTGTGAGCAAATTCACGCAAACTGCCAGGAAGAAGAAATGACTCCCATGGAGCGCTACAAGGCTACTTTTGCCGGAAAGGAAAGAGACCGTGCTATGATAGAGGTGGATTATTTTGCCACATATGCAGTAAGAATTCTTGACTGTTTTGCTGGTGCATTAAAGCCTCTTGATGCTTATCAATTACCCAAATTATTGGTTAAATCCCATTTGGCAACAACAGCCAGGTTCAAGACGGACACTCTTTTCTGTGGCCCGCTTTCTTATGGTGAGAATTTGTTCGGCTGTGATTCAAAAATTATAGATTACGGTAACCCGGTGCATATCGGAGATCCGCCTATAAAAACTGTTGAAGACCTCGAAGGTTTGGATGTTCCCGATCCGGACAAACATGCTATGTACCCTCAATATTTATGGTGGCTGAGAGAATCAAGAAGGATATTTGATAAATACGGCCTAAGCGATCTTATCCCGATCGAAGGCTCCCATTGTCATGGACCTGATGGTTTTACTGCCGGGCATTTATTAGGCTATAATCAGATGATGAAAGCTTTGCGCAAAAATCCTGAACTTGTTCAGAAAACAATTAAATTAGCCACCGAATGGCAGATAAAGCTTGGTATAGCTGTAACAAACCTTGGTAAGGTCGATTACAGTTATCAGTGCGGCAGTATGGGCTTTGTTCCTCACATAGAGAAGAATTTATGGATTGCAGATGAATACAGAGAAATCGGAAATGCAATAAAAGCGGCAATTCCTGCAGACAATCCGATCGTATACGCCTGGGCAATGGAAGGATGCGTTGAATGGCTGCCGACCGTATGGGAGAAAAACGTAGCAGGTCCCGGAAGTTTTGACGGCATTATGGTAACAGGTGATATCACGAGTTATCAAAAAATATATGAATTTTGCCAGGAACACGACATGTATGGGTCTGCTGCCCCATCTGACAGATTAATGGTAAGTGGTCCGTTGTCAGAAGTTGAGGCCGAAGTTAAAGGACGTTGTGATTGTATAAAGAAATCACGTACAAATAAGTGTACTCTTTCAATAGGCGCTGTCGATTATTATACATCTCCCGAACATCTTGATTTTACAATAAATGCAGCTAAGAAACACGGAAAATACTAAATCCTGTGCTATAGCCCCGGCTTTGCAAGGAAGAACTGAAAAAGTTATACTGTAGTATTTATACCTCCTTTTGAGATAAGAAAACAGTGTTGATTCTGTGGCCAAATCTCAAAAGGAGGTAAATATAAGTTTCAAAATATTTTTGAGAGGACTCATGGAAACTAATAAAGATGTCGTTGTAATAGGTGGAGGTCCCGGAGGATATGTAGCAGCTATCAGAGCGGCACAACTTGGCGCATCAACGGCACTAATAGAAAAAGAAGAGCTGGGCGGCACCTGTTTAAATGTCGGCTGTAT
>JAHITX010000058.1 GCA_018817425.1 Pseudomonadota bacterium | reverse complement strand
ACAGAGCCGCTCAATATGTCTATCGCTGATCAATCTGTGGTCAATCCAGCTGAAGCTCTTAGGGACTTTGCGCAACCGGCTCGGTAAAATCACATGCTTTACAATCATAATTTTCTCCTTTTCCGTTAAATTGACAGGACATAACGTCCTGACCCAATTGTTGCATACGGCGCAGAGTTTTCCTATGTCATCTTGTAACGCAGAACCGGCAAATTGAGAAATTAACCCTATAATAACAGCTGGCTGAATGATTAAGGAATCTTGTAACGTATTGTTCGTAAAATAGCTGTTATCCTTATTTATTTCAGAATGTTGCGCATTTAAGCGATCTTGTAACGCATTTTGTTTGTTTGAAAAACTCCGTTTCCAATAGCCCGGATGCTGCTTTCTCCATTCCTGTACCCGCAGGGTATTTAAAGGACCTTTAAAGTAGTTTTTGTTCTCAGGTTTCTGAAGCCATTTTTGTTGACCTGCCGCCTTGGCTTTCTTACGACACTCAGGGTTTTTACAATACCTTTGCCGGTTGCGATTCCTGCAATCAGGCACAAATAAACGCTTGCAGTTACGGCATCTTATCTTTTTTACCATTCCCATTCAAATAGCACCTCCCAAACAGGCTCAACTATTTATGAATGGGCATGTTTTGTGAAGATAAAATTGAAGAAAATAACCGGAAGAAAAATAAAGAAAAGGTTTTATAAATATATTGTTTTGGAAGAAAAAGAAATCGAAGAAAATTACAGTTTAACTCCGGGGATTGAATTACATTTTAAAGTCGGCCCTGACAAAAATTGCTGGATGCTTTGTTTCAGGAAGTTATTCAATAAAAAAACAGCATTAATATTTTTCAAAACTGCCTTACCATTGGAACCTCTGCCCCTACCAACAAGAATAGTAAAATATTATGGGCTGGGAGTAAAGGTTGACACAGTAGCATCCCTTGTGGCTGAAGCAATAGTGAAGAAGAGATAAATCCATTCTGATCAAGACTTAGCAGTTACTGCTAAGATGTCTTTGGATAGGGATGATTTTATAAACATATACTGTTCTAAGGCAAGCATATCCGAAATAATTGTGCACACCCTTTGAAAATAATCCCTCAATCAGAACTAAATACATCAATATATTGAACACTATCACCGCATACTCAATATATTGAGATTAAAAATACAATATATTGAGTAATTTTATATGCATTTTAATAATATGCTGATATTATATTATTAATTCATTTGGCCTGATGTTTGCATTATAATAAATTTAAAATAAAACGAAGACACAATATGAAATAACTTACACTTATCTGATGGATGCTTTTCGGTATTTATTTAAACGGAGATAATATCATGTTTCGATTTTTTGGTTTTACCTGAGTAACTATAAAAAAACTACCCGTGTTGGTAGGCGCAAGGTAAGAACGAAAGATCATGTCTATATTTTTTAATTGACTAATGTTTTTTCCTTTGATGGTTTCCTTTCTTCTTTACTTCTGCGCATCATAATACTTTACGAGGCATTTGAATAACGTTCCCTTTTGCTCGATTAGCGCAACTGGTTTAGCTCTTATGTTACACTTCATACCATTAAAGTATGTCTTTGTTATCTATGTTAATACACGAAGTGTATTATAGAGCTATCTCCAAATTCTCAAGGTGTTTCTGCGGTAGATTAATTGACTTCCTTGAATCCAATCGAAATCGAACGTTCTTCAAAGCTATCTTTTATCCAGAACCTACTTAAATCATAAAAGATGATCCCGTAAAAAGTCGGAAAATGCCCGTTTCGTCATGCCGGACCCGATCCGGCATCCAGTATAATTCAATATGTTCTGGATACCGGCTTTCGCCGGTATGACGGTTCGGGGACTTGTTACGACTTTGTCATATAAAGTGTTCTGTTTAAAGTATAGCGCTTAGACTTCACTGTCGTTTCATGTGTGACATGAGTCCAGCAGAGTGATCAGTAATGAAAGGAGGTGGCACAATGAGTATCTGAAGATTTATGCTGATGGTTAAATTAAAGATTAATAATTCTTAATAGATAGAATAGAAAGGATATTATCATGAAACAAGTGATAGAACTAAAAGTAAATGGGGGATCTTATGAGGTAGCTGTAGATCCACACAGAACCTTACTTGAAGTATTAAGAGACAGTATTGGGTTTACCGGATCAAAAGAGGGTTGTGATCACGGGGCCTGCGGGGCCTGTACGGTAATCATAGACGGAAAAGCTGTTCTTGCCTGTCTTACCCTTGCCATAGGTGCTCATGGTAAAGAGATTACTACCGTTGAAGGGATGTCAAAGGAAGGAAAACTTACTCCATTGCAGCAGAATTTTGTGGATCACGGAGCGCTTCAATGCGGTTTTTGCACTCCGGGAATGCTTATGTCCGCCAAGGCATTGCTTGATGAAAATCCAAAACCGACTATGGATGAAATTAAAGACGGCATTTCAGGGAATCTGTGCCGCTGTACCGGATACACTAAAATATTAGAGGCTATTGCGGTAACTGCAAAATAAAGGAGGTTAAGATGGAAAATTACTCAGTAGTAGGAAAACGTCTTCCCAGAATTGATGCGATTTCAAAAGTTACGGGAGACTGCAAATATACAGGTGATCTCAGCCTTCCCGGTATGCTGTACGGAAAAGTGTTGAGAAGCACCATGTCCCATGCCAAAATTTTAAATATAGACACATCCAAAGCAAAAAGACTTTCGGGAGTCATGGCCATTGCTACCGGAAAGGATATAACCAATGTTGGTCATGGATTTGTAAGAGCAAGTCCCGCTCCTGCATTTTTAAGGGACAAACATTCATTTGCCAAGGAAAAAGTGCGTTTTATCGGTGATGAGATAGCAGCCGTTGCTGCTATTGATGAGGATATTGCAATGGAAGCCCTTGATTTGATCAAGGTCGATTATGAAGAACTTCCCGCTTATTTTACATGTGAAGATGCCATGGCACCCGGAGCTGTCAGAATTCACGATCATGCTGAAAACAATATCTCTATTGTAGTATCCTTTCATCTCGGCAATGTTGAAGAAGGATTTGCGAAGTCTGATTTTGTGTTTGAAGATAAGTTTACTACCGGAGCTATCCTTCCCGCATATATTGAGCCGCATTCGGCGGTTGCCGACTTTTCTCCGTCGGGAGATGTTACTCTGTGGCTGAGTACCCAGACCCCGTTTTATGACAGGACGAATATTGCCGAAACTCTCGGAATGCCCGAAAGTAAAGTAAGAGTAATAAAACCTCCGGTAGGCGGCGGATTTGGAGGAAAGACGGAAACGCAGACTCTTTTTGCAGCTTCAGCCATACTTTCAAGAAAGTCGGGAAGACCTGTAAAAACTATCTCTACAAGAGAAGAAGAATTCTGCGCCACGGGACATCGCCATGCAGTTTCTGCAAATCATAAGATAGGAGTTAAAAAAGACGGAACCATAATGGCTGTGGATTCCAAATTCTTTATAAACGGAGGAGCATATAACAGCCACTCAGCAATAAGCATATTTATCATGGGAACCCTTCAGAACGGGCCTTATAATATGGGCAGTTTCAGATATGAAGGAACAAGAGTCTATACCAACAGACAAGTTGCAGGCGGCATGAGAGGGCATGGAGGCATTCAACCGCGATTTGTAGTTGAATCCATGATGGATATGGTAGCCGAAGGTCTGGGCATGGATCCTATCGAAATAAGAAAGAAAAATGCTGTAAAGGCGGGACAGACAACTATAAGCAAATTTAAAATAAGAAGTTGCGGTCATAATGAAGCTTTGGATGTAACTGCAAAAGAAATCGGATGGAAAGATAAGTGGAAAAAAATGCCGGATGGAAAAGGTGTGGGTCTGGCCTCTATGTTCTTTGCTTCAGGCGCGGCTTTCTCCTTTTTCTATGACAACCCGCCTTCTTTTTCGGGTGTAAGGATACAGGCGGATGGCGATGGTACTTTTATCCTGTTCACAGGGGCATCCGACATAGGCCAGGGTTCGGATACCGTGATTGCACAGATTGCAGCAGAAGAACTTGGAGTGGGTCTGGACAAGATCAGAATTGTTGCTGCCGATACTACCCTAACCCCTGTTGATCTCGGAAGTTATTCGAGCAGGGTAACGGTTTTTGCAGGAAACGCCTCCAAAATGGCTGCTCATAATATGAAAATAAAACTCTTTGAAACAGCTTCAAAATTATTGGAAGCAAATAAAGCCGATCTTGAGGCAAAAGATGAAAAAATTTATGTTAAAGGCTCTCCTGAAAAAGGTGTTTCCATCTCTGAAACAATTACGGCTTATTTTAAAGAACACAAAGAAAATCTGATCAGCACAGGCGACTATGTTCCTCCCAAGGATGTTGGCGGAGAAATGAGGCTTGACCTGGGTGCAGTAAATATATCTCCGACATTTAGTTTTGGAACACACGCTGCTGAAGTGGAAGTGGATAAAGAAACCGGCCAGGTTAAAATTAAAAAGATAGCGGCAAGTCATGACTGCGGCATCGCATTAAACCCGATGGCGGTTGAAGGACAAATCGAAGGTTCCGTTCAAATGGGATTAGGCCAGGCAATGTTTGAAGATTACAGGATGGAAAAAGGCTGGTCTATGACAAACTCTTTTGTTGATTACAAAATGGCTACAGCCAAAGATATGCCCGATGTTAAATCAATAATTGTGGAAACCGTTGATACGGAAGGGCCTTTCGGAGCCAAGGAAGCAGGAGAAGGAGCAATTGTCGCCTGTGTTCCTGCTGTTACAAATGCAATTTATTATGCTACGGGAATAAAAGTAAGAGATATTCCCGTAACACCGGAAAAAATTTTGAAGGCTCTTGAAGAAAAGAAAGGAGGAAAATAATGAGGCTGCCGAGATTTGAATATATGGAACCAAAGAATGTAAAAGAGATAACCAAGCTTCTTAAAAATAACAAGGATGCGATTATAGTTGCCGGTGGAACGGATATTCTGCCGAAAATGAAACAAAGAATCGTAACACCCAAATATGTAATAAATACAATAAATATAAATGAGCTAAAAGCTATTGAGTTTGGTGAGAAAAAAGGGCTTACCTTAGGATCACTTACCACACTTGACGCAATTTCAAAATCCAAACCTATATTAGAGAAATTTACAGCTCTTGCCCAGGCTGCCGGAAGAGTGGCAAGCACACAGATAAGAAACATGGGCACAATAGGAGGCAATATAAGCATTGAGTCCATGTGCATGTACTATAACCAGACTCACGAATGGCGTAAAGGAAGGCCTCATTTATGCTTCAAGCTCGGAGGAGACAGGTGCTTTGTTGCAAAAGGCTCAAAGGAATGCCTTGCCCTTTTCCAGGCGGATACTCCTCCAGCCTTAATTGCTCTTGATGCAAAAGTAACGATAGTAGGCAGTACCGGCAAAGAGAAGGTTATTGATATTGAGGATTTTTATACCGGCAAAAGTAAAAAAGTAAATATTCTTAAGCAGACGGATTTTGTAAAAGATATCGTTATACCCACACCTCCCAAAGGTACGGGGAGCGCATATCTGAAGATGGCACAACGTGAAGCTATAGATTATCCTGTTGCAGGAGCGGCTGCATGCATCAATGTATCGGGTGGTAAATGCAAAAGTGCAAGAATTGCAGTAACTGCTGTAGGATCAGGTCCGTTAAGGCTTAAGGATGCTGAAAATGTTCTTCAAGGTAACAGCATCACAGACGATCTTATAGAAAAAGCCGCCGATGCTGCTTATGAAAAGGTTCGTCCCATGCCTCATTTTAACGTATCCCCTTGGTATAAGCGTAAACTTATAAAGGTGCTTGTAAAAAGATCAAGCAAGCAGGCATGTGCCAACGCAAAGTAAATGATGGTTTTAAAACAAGATCGAACAAGGAAACAACCCCCTTAATCCCCCTTTTTTAAGGGGGAATGAATATTAAAGGAAGAGAAACGATATGATATCGAAAAAGAGATAAATGAAAATATTTATAATTCGAAATTCCTTGTTCGAAATTCTATATTCGTTTTTTCAAAAATACACTTAATAAATTAACATAGCGCATATTGTGTAAAATCCCGCCCTACATCTTATCTGCCATAGCTCTTCGGTATTTCATCAAACGTAGGGCGGCATTTTATATGCCGCCAGTAATGCTTATGGTATTACCCATGATGCATTTATGCGATTATCTTCCCAATGAAATTTTGCCCGGATGTGCCCTGTAAGTTTCAGCAACAGCCAGTCCATTTGATCAAACCGGCAGACAATGACAGCAAAATTTTTATAGGCTCCCGAATGGTCAAACAGTTTAAGTGCTTTATCACGGGCAAAATCCGGCAGACCTGAATCAGGTTTATTGGTGGGCGAGCCAGGCGCCATTTCGGTACAGTAGTTAATTTTATTGGTTTGGCGTAACTTCTTCCATTGAGATTCAGCTACGTCATTGTCAATATGAACGGTAGCGGTTCCGCAAAAACGCAGTTGCAGCCATTTTTTTGGATGATAGAACAACCAGCTCACATTGGGATTATCCCGTATCTGGGAAACTTTGGGAGATCTGGCATCACAAAAACATATCAATGTGCGTTCTTCTTCCGAAAATCTTCGCAGAATGACGGTTCGCACTTCCGGTTTGTTGCCGGCAACAGTAGTAAGGGCCGGTTTGTAAAAGGGATGCCGGAAATTTCTAACACCTTTGTGAAGTTCTTTCCAGCTTGATTTGAGAACATCATCTAATGTTGATATATCTTCCTTTTTTTTAAATATCATGCAAATTTCCTATCTTACGACCAAACGGGCAAGCCTTGATACAGATGCCGCAGATAGGTGCGCCGATATCAGGTAGTTTTGCATATTCTTCCATAAGTTTTTCAACACATCTGGAAAAATGTAAGGCTTCTTCCCTGTCTTTGTAATGGTCTGCTGTATTTACTCCTCTGATCGCCTGGACAGGGCAGGAATCGTGGCATAACATACAGCTTCCGCACCGGTTCTTCATAGGAGTATCGGCTGTTAGCGGTGCATCTGTTAGAACGGTTACAAGACGTACCCTGGAACCGAATTGAGGCGTTATAAGAAGTAGATTTTTTCCTTGCCAACCCAAGCCTGCCATTCTTGCCACAGCTTTGTGGCTGATTGCCGCATACCAGTTTTTACGATCAAGAATCTGGGATGCCGGTATAGGAAGGCTGAGGTATCCGTCTTTTTGAAGCAGCACAGAGGTGCGAAATGCAAGTTCATCTAAAATACTATTAGCGGTTTTGTATGTTGCACTGTAAACCGCTGTAGGTTTATCTGTAATTGTTTCAAATACCGCTACCGGCAACTGAATAGCAATTGAGACAGCATGTGTGAAGCCATCCAGTAAATCAGGCGGATTCACTTTTAGTTCTCTCAAGGGTTCCAAATCAGCCACTCCGACTAAATCGGCACCCCAATCGAGTATTTTGGATTTAATACGGTTTGTATATTCGTTTTGTTTCATATGTTTTCTTTATCTATGCTTGTTGAGGTACTATAGCAAAACCGCCAGTCTGCCGCATCAATTTTTTGATACATCACAAGTTAAGGATTATCGGCAGTCTTCACGATTTGGGCTGATTTTAAAGGATGATCCAAGCCCAAAGTAAGCTGGAATACCTTTTAGAGCAGTAACTGGTTCAAGTAACGATACCTCAATTCGATACTTTCCTCGCGGAAGAGTAATTGAACCTGCGCTACGACACACTATCCTCTCCGGGCCTGGTTGATCTAATGATACAGCAGCTGTTTCACAGTACGCATTTGTGCTGATTGATGAAACGATCAGGATAGCAACTACCCATAAAAGCATTAAGCGATAATAGTTTTGCATGATGTTCCTAACGATTTAATGACCGAACCAGTTTTTTAGGGTCGGTGAATTAACAGATGTACGCTTGGCTTAGACATGAATTTAAGGGATAAATGTCCCCTGTGTATTAATCCTGTTAATCTACAAAATCATTAACATAAACACTACCCAAAGACAAGGGCTTGTCCTGGATCTGATCTTAATCCTATCCAGTGGCGAAATTGTGAAATTCTATATAAAGTATGGCTTAATAGTAATAATATCGGTATGATAATCAGATATTCTAACTTCAATTGTCTTCCAATTATTTCCTTGACACCCAAGGCTGATCTTCTTATATCTTTCACATAAAAAGCATGTTCTTATCACCTGCCGGAGGAAATTAAAATGGTTATCGGGGATATTATTGACAGAAATCTTTGGAGATATCCGCAAAAGACTGCTGTATGTTTTGAAGATAAGAGATTAAGTTTTGAAGAAGTTGCAAAAAGGATATATGGTCTTGCTAATGCTTTACGAAGTTTAGGGCTGAAAAAAGAAGACAGGGTTGCATTTTTGTTTCCTCATAATATGATTGAAGCGCAGGAAATAGTACTTGCAGTTACAGCGGGTGCAATGATTATTATTCCCATAAATGCGCACTTTTCTGAAGATGAGATAATCCATTTAATTACAAGTTGTGGTGTTAAGGCAATATTTTTTGAGCAAACATACAGCCGGTTAATGGAATCAATCAAGCCATCTGTAAAAGAAGTTCAAATATTTATTTCCGTAGGAAAACCAAGCAACAATGATGCATATGATTACGAGACATTAATTTCTCAAAGTACTTATGAGCGGCCTGATGTGGCTGTTAAGGAAGAAGATATAGCGGCCTTGATACATACGAGCGGTACAACCGGTATGCCCAAGGAAGTAATATGGACGCATAAAAGCTGGCTGGCAGGTTCAAGAGATGTTGTTATCAAGTTTAAACTTTCCGAAAAAGACAATCTTTTGATATTTAGTCCGTATTTTCATATCCCGTTTTTCTGGTTTAATATGGCAATAAGTTATATGGGCGGAAGTCTTGTGTTTATAAAAAGACCTGACCCTGATCTTATATTAAATGCTATTGAAAAAGAAAAAATTACTGCTGTTTCACATTTTGTTTTAACTACACTTTTGCGGGTGTTGAACTATCCTGACTTGGATAAATATGATCACTCTTCAGTGCGTTGGTATATATATGGCGGTGCCCCAATGCCGTTTTCAATTTTAGAAAGAGCAATTCCAAAATTCGGCAATAAGTTTGTTCATCTTTATGGTTTTACCGAACTGGCAGGTTGTGCCACAGCTTTGCCGCCAAAAGATCACGTACTCAATGGAACAGAAAAAGAAAATCGTAGAATGTTATCGGTCGGAAAGGAAATGCCAAGCTGTGATATCAGAATAATTAATGATGAAGGTAAATTTGTTGAAAGCGGGATAGAAGGTGAACTGTTATACAGAGGTGATAATCTGATGCAGGGTTATTGGGGAAATCCTGAAGAAACGGCAAAGGTTTTAAAGGATGGATGGTTTCATTCAGGGGATATGGCTTATTTGGATGAAGATAATTATATCTATATCACCGGCAGGAAGAAAGATATTATTATAAGCGGAGGAGAAAATATTACGCCAAAGCAGGTAGAAGATATAATCTACAAACATCCTGCCGTTGAAATTGTAGCAGTAATCGGGGTGCCGGACCCTGAGTGGGGTGAAGCAGTAAAAGCGGTAATCGTTTTAAAAGAAGGCAAAAAAGCTACGGAAGATGAAATAATAAAGCTATGCAAAGACAACCTGGCTCGTTATAAGGCTCCAAAGTCCGTTGATTTTATAGATAGTATGCCTTTAACGCATACCGGAAAAATACAGAAATGGGAGCTAAAGGATCGTTTTATGAAAAAGTGAAATAATAGATAGTTGTCAGAATTGAGGATTACAGATATTCAAGATGTGAATCTAATAGCTCTAATATCGATCTGCCCGGTGCGGACCCGCATGCCTGAACTTAAGACGCCCTTTAAGCAAAAACTCCAGTTTGCTAAAAGAAAATATAGCAAACTGGAGTTCTAATTTTAATATATTTTAAATGTTTACAGATTTTTCTTTCGGTGGTTTCTCCTAAAACCAACAAGTCCGATTAAACCGGAACCAAAGAGCCAAACAGCACCCGGAATCGGAATCACAGCAGCATCAATCGTGCCTTTCAAATCAAGAGTATTCGCACTGAATTTCACATAGCCCATTCCTCCGTCTGCTCCGCTGGAATATGCAGCCGGATCATTTGAATAAGGCTGAGTGCCCAATCCACCGCCATATCCGCCCAGAGCCTGAATCAGCGCGTTCTCGCCAAGGGTTATGGCATTTGCAAAAAGTTCCATATTGCCGCCGCTTCCACCACCACCGGCTCCGGCGTAGGCCAAGGCTGTTGCGTATGACCAACCGCCATTGGCGCCATTTGCCAGAATTGCTCCTACTATATCGATATTACCTATAGTGGATATCTGAATAGCGCCACCGCCACCGCCACCATATCCACCGCTATACCATCCAAACTTATAAATCGCACTACCGCCACCGCCGCCTGAACCTCCGGCTAAGTTTTGCGGATAAGATACAGCCGGCCCGGCATATCCCTTGCCGCTTTCCGTACTGTATTTTGTTGCCTGATTGCCGGGAATTGCATTACCAGCTCCACCGGCAGAATAACCTCCTCCACCTCCACCAGGTCCACCTCCATTACTTCCCACAGGAGTATTTCCATTTCCGCCGACTCCTCCGTTGTATGCTCCCGGCCCTCCCGTCTGTTTCGGATTATTTGGCACATTTACAATTACATTAGTGGCCGTTGCAGAAACGTCAATTACTCCGTTTATATTCACATTTCCTGTTGCTGCAAAATAAACCGGGGTGTTTGATGTATTTCGGTTGAATTTCACAGTTACACCTGCAGGTATGTTTATAGTAGTAAAATTGAAGATGCCATCAGCAGGCAGGTCCAAAGTAACAAGCGAACCCACCGGATTAAAAGCTCCATCAGAACCGTCGGATATAATTAGTGCGGCAAATGCTGTTGCATTTATAATTAAAAACACAGATATTAAAGATATTAATATTTTCAAAAATTTTTTCATAATATTGTCTCCAAATTTTAAACATAGTATTGCTATTAAACATTGAAAGCACATATCAAGCATCAGATGTGCCAACAACAATTATTTTATATAATATTTATAAAGTCTTTGTAAATACAGTAAAATATTCGTTAGGTATTTCTCAAGATTACACGAATCATTTTTGCATATTCATGATTGTAAACTATTCCGACACCAGACTGCATAGTTATATATAATTTCATATAATTAAGTCGTTAAAACAAGTATTAAAAATAATATAGTTTTCATATTGTCAATATGTTAAATAATTAATGTAAAGATTTCCGACACCGTACTGCATAATTATATATAATTACACATAACCAAGTCGTTAAAACAAGTATTAATAATATAATAATTCTAATATTGTCAATATTTTAAATAATTAATGTAAAGATTTCCGACACATTTATAAAATATATTATTTGAAAATTCTATTAAAAAAGAAATAACCATTGGAAAATATGTTTAATATCTATTTTAAAAGCCTGAAAATCGGCTGAAAATTTAACCCGCCAGATATTAGCCTTTTTAAAAGATTTTGGCTATCAGGTTTTTGAAGCTTCCAATGGAAAAGAAGCACTTGAACTTGTTAAAGATAGACATATTTCAGCAGATCTTCTGATAACAGATTTGGTTATGCCGGAGATGAACGGAAATCATCCCAGGCATTAACTTTAAAACCTGAATTTTTCACTTGCACCTACAATGTTACCTGTTATATTCTTTGGTAATTTTTAAATCTTACTAACTGCATTCGCTGTCCTGGATTGAACCAGCTAAAAATGATGATGTTTTCAGCATTTTTACAGTTTCATCAAGAATGATGGAACCATTATGATTTGACATTTTTTAAAGGTCTTAGTGTATGACCGACAATATCTATTATCGCCCTATTATCCCGCTTTTGGTATCTTTGATAACAGGCATATCATGCGGCCTCCTTTTGCCAGGCTATAGCTTATGGGCATATCTTTTTACAGTTTCTTGTTTTGTATTTCTACTCATAAAAATTATAAGAAAAAAATCAACCGTTATTCTTCCGATCATTCTGTTTATCTTTCTTGGATACCTTTCAATCCAGCCCTGGCTTTATAACAAACTTTCTCCTTCCCACATATCTTATTATGCCGACAGTGCCCCTATAAATATATCCGGCCAGGTAATTGAGAGCCCTGAAATCAAAAACAACAGACTTTCATTTGTGTTACTTGTAAAAGAGATAGAAGATAACAGGAAAATTGTTTCCGTATCGGGAATGATAAACGTCAAGGTATTCAAAAATATTTCTGATATATCGATAGGTGACAAAGTTTGGTTTAAAAGCAAAATCAGATCCATAAGAAATTTTAATAACCCAGGAAGTTTTGATTATAAAAGGTATATGAGCTTTAAAGGTATAAGCGGTACTGCTTATGTTGCCGGAGATAAGATAAGAATAGAAAAAGAAGAGGAGAATATATCAGGAAAGCGGCTTATCGAAAATGCGCGTAAAAAGTTTTCAATATTAATCGATAAATCCGTTCCTGCCGCAGAAGCCGGAGTTTTAAAAGCGCTTATAATAGGAGATAAAAACTTTATTTCCAGACAAATACGTGAGGATTTCAACCGTACCGGAACAAGCCATGTATTGGCTATTTCAGGTCTTCATATCGGAATTGTTGCAGCTGTAAGCTTTCTGCTTTTTAAGACTATACTTTCTTATTTTAATTTTTTTCTTTGGAATGCATGGACAAAAAAGGGCGCTGCAATTTTATCCTTGTTTCCTGTAATACTTTACGGGCTGATTGCAGGAATGTCGCCTTCAACTCAGAGGGCGGTTATTATGGTTTCGGTTTTTCTTGTAAGCTTTTTTATAGAAAAGGATCAGGATGCAATAAATACTCTTGCTGTTGCTGCATTGCTGATACTTGCTTTTTATCCCCCCACTCTTTTTATGATATCTTTTCAACTTTCTTTTATATCGGTTTTTTTTATTATTCTTGGAATGAATTATACGATTTACAGGAAAAACAAAAAAAGTGAATATGATAAAGGCTGGCTTTCCGGCATAAAAAGAAAAACCGCTGCTTTTTTTCTTGTTTCATTCTTTGCGATAATAGGCACTTTACCTCTTGTAATGTATTACTTTAATCAGATTTCATTAGTCGGTCTTTTTACAAATTGTATCGCCGTGCCATTGATCGGATTTGTGGCTGTACCTGCCGGGCTTCTTTCTTTTTGTATTTATCCCATAAGCAGCATTTTTTCTATGTGGCTTTTAAAGGCAGCTTCAGTAGTTTTGGAAATTGCTCTTGGCCTTATTAAATATTTTGCAGATTTGCCTTTTGCAGCTCTTAAAACCATTACACCAAGTGTTTTTGAAATAGTCTGGTACTATTTACTTTTATTTACGCTTTTTGTGATTTTAAAAAGAATCTTAATAAGAAAAGAAACTATAAAAAGCAGCGGTATCCTTGAATCAATCAGATTAAGAGCGCCTTTATTTGCATTAATATTTCTGATAATTGCAGGATACGCCGATTCATGGTACTGGCTTGATAAAAGATTTTTCCACAAGGATTTGAAAGTTACGGTTATTGATGTAGGCCAGGGGACTTCTTCTCTTCTTGAACTTCCGGGCGGCTATAATGTTCTTGTTGACGGAGGCGGATTTTCAGATAATTCAGTATTTGACGTGGGGCGTTATATATTAGCTCCTTTTTTGTGGAAAAAGAAAATAAATACTGTGGATACCCTTGTTCTTTCGCATACTGACAGTGATCATTTAAACGGCCTTTTATATATTGCCGAGAATTTTCATGTAAAAGAAATATGGTTTAATGGTGAAGCAAAGAATAGTCTTGGGTATAATAATTTTCTTGAGATTATAAAAAAGAAAAATATCAAAATGCAGGATTATAACGATATAAATAAAGAAAGAACCATAAACGGGGTGATGTTTAAAATACTGTATCCTGAAGCAGAATTTATGGAGAAAAAAGATATATGGAGAAAAGGTGACAACAGTTCACTTGTTTTAAAAACAGTATTTGGCACAAAATCGTTTCTCTTTACAGGAGATATAAAGGCCAAAGGAGAAGCTGGCCTTATAAGAGCTGCCGATGGATTACTTGAAAGTACTGTTGTCATCGTACCTCACCACGGAAGTCAAACTTCCAGCTCACAAAAGTTTATTGATAAAGTAAATCCGGAAATTGCTATTATATCAGCTGGCTGGAAAAACAGATATAATTTCCCGCATCCGGTGATACTTGATAGATATGAAAAAAGAATGTGTAATATATACCGCACAGATGAAAGCGGAGCTATAGAAATGTCAACAGATGGGAAAGAATTGAAGATAACGCCATCAATTGGTAAAGTAGAATCATAATGCTTGTGAAATATTTACAACTGCAAAGTTCATTTACGCTAGCAAGGCAAAGAAATTGAGCGATATGAAAAATGTACTTGAAGATCTTTATTGCAGATATAACAAAAGAGAATATGTGCATCCTGATCCTCTCGAGTTTCTCTATAATTACAGTGAAATCAAGGATAGAGAAATTGCAGGATTTATTGCTTCATCGCTTGCATATGGAAGGGTTGCACAGATTTTAAAAAGTGTTTCTTCCGTTCTCGATAAAATGGGGTCTTCTCCTTACTCATTTTTAGTAAATTCAAAACCAACAGTTATTAAAAAAACTTTTAAAGGTTTCAAGCACAGGTTTGCTGATGATAAAAATCTCTATGCTGCATTGACCGGCTTAAAATATATTCTTATGGAGTACGGGTCATTGTACGAGTGTTTCTTAAAAGGAATAAAAGATAATGATGAAACCATCCTTGGCAGTATGGAATTTTTTGCAAAAAAAATTGTTTCAGGTTGCAATGCCAGCCCTGGGCATCTTGTTCCGGTAGTGGAAAAAGGCAGCGCCTGCAAGAGACTTCATCTTTTTTTGCGCTGGATGATCCGAAAAGATAATGTTGATCCGGGAGGTTGGGATATGATACCAACTTCAATGCTTATTATCCCGCTTGATGTTCACATGCACAAAATTGGGCGCCTGCTTGGTTTTACAAACAGAAAACAAGCAAATATTGTAACGGCTCTTGAAATTACTTCCGGTTTCAAAAAGATTATGCCGGATGATCCTGTAAAATATGATTTTACGCTAACACGTTTTGGGATAAGAGATGATATGGATATTGACAGCTTATTGAAAGAATGCCATTTTTAGCCAACAAGACAAAGCAAGGGGGCCGATATGACAATAGATCGCATGGTTTTGGCTTTTGCCGGAAGTTTCATTCTAATCGGAAGAAAAAATAAACCTTCAGAGCCAAAAATCGGAGTATACAAGGATGAATGAATTGCCAATTAATAAAATTAAAGTTGCCTTTATTATTATATCTTTTTTTTGCATTTTCAGAGTATCTGCGGCATGGCCTTTTACTTTTTCCGAATATGAAAAAGAAGATAGTTCCGAAATTGCTGCTGAAAATATTTCCGATGATTTAAAAAATGAACTTAAATGTCTTAAAAATAAAAAAATTGCTGTTATGGTCGGTGAAGAGGTTATCGAAGGCAGGTATAAAATAAAATCAAGCTCAAGCAGCCACCTTGCAGAAGCATTGAACGAACAGTTAAATCAACTTGGCTTAAAAACATATACGCCTGAAGAAATTAACAGCCAGATAGTAAAAGCCGAACAGGAAGCTTTTCTATCAAATGATATTGATGCAGCAGCAAGTGCCGCAACGAGGCTGAGCGCAAAATATTTTTTAAAAGGTTTGATATCAACAAGAACACAAAAAAATCCCGTAATCGGTATCGATGAAATCTTTCTTACTCTTAGCCTGACAGTTGTTGACGAAAAAGGAAGAAATCTGGCTTCAGGTATGTTAAGTGATGCGGTTTTTTCAGACTCTAATACTACAGCTACCGCACTTAAACTGGTCAGAACAAACTCAGCCGGTTTAATATCGGATCTTTTCAAAGAGGTTTGCAGTAAATAAGAAAAAATCAAGAATCAGAATATTAAATTATTGTGGGGGTACAACTTGAAAATAAAACCTTTATATGCCGGAACAAAAACATTAAAAGATGTATTAACGCCGAATTTAAAGATTAACTTTTTTTTATTTTTTATTCTTTTATCTTACATATTTTTTTTCAACCAAAACCAGGTAATGGCGGCAGATAAAACTGAAGCGAATACAATAATCGTATCCGCCGAAGGTCTTGCCGATCCCAATGCCGATATATACAAAAGTGATAAAGGCTTGATGATAGACGATCTGCGCCGTGATGCCAGAAGACAGGTTGTTGAAAAAGCTGTAGGCACATATGTTGACAGCTCAACTCTTGTTGAAAATTACATGCTGATAAATGATAAAATTCTTACCAAAAGCAAGGGGTTGATAAAGCGGATAATAAAAGAGACATCTCCCACACTTGGTGAAGACGGTCTCATGCACATGTTTATCAAGGCAGAAGTTTTTCTAAGTGATGTTAAAAGCGCCATAAAAACCATGTCTAAAGAAAACCGCCTTAGTCTTATTAAAGAAAGCGGTAATCCTACAATATCGGTTGCAGTGCTTGTAAGGGACTCAAAACGTGGTTCCGACACTCCTCCTGAAGCATCTCAAATTGCCGAAAATGTACTTAAAGAGCATTTCGTTAAATTCGGTTACAGGGTATGGTCTGAAGATTATACAAAAATGCTTCGTGGTGAACTTGCCAAAACAGACTCCAAACGGCGGATTGCCGATTTTTCGGTAATAGGTGAAGCAAAATTTAAAGCAAACTCGATAAGACTGAAAGCATCCGGCATTACACTGACAAAACATATTCTCACATCATGGACGGTAAAATGCATCAACAACCATACCGGAGAAGAAATCTATTTTAACAACAAGGTACCGAAAAAACAGAGCTGGACTGATGAGGATGAAGCTATCCAGGCTATAGGAACTTTGATCGGACATGAATTTTCCGAAGATTTTTTTAATGACCATCTTTCCAAACCTTCACAAATCATGCAGGTGCAACTTACCGGTTTGCCTGATTATGATACAGGAGTATTATTAAAAAAGGAGCTTATCGGACTCAGACCTATATTAAATGTCGATTTCAGAAACTTTAATGCGCAAGGTTTATCGTATTATGAGATCGAATTTGCCGGAAACAGCAGCAATATTGCCCAGATAATAAATGCCAATGTCTTAAAACCCATAAATGCTAAGTTAGGCGTTAAGGCGTTCAAGCTTACTTCCCATCACGGAAATGTAGCAAATATTACGGTAAATATGGGTGAAAAACCGGAAGCTATCCGGAAAAAATTAAAAACCATGCCCCCGGCCTCGCTTTCGGCATCCAGTCCGGAAAGAATCAAAGCGGTTGTAAAAGATCCAAAGATAATGGAAAAGATTACAGAAATGAACCCTGATTTGGGTAAGAATAAAAATACCGGAACATCAGATATTGCCGATTTTTAGTTTTATAATTAAAAATTTTGTAAGTTAAATCTTAATATAAAGTTAATAAAGGAGAATAAAGAATGAGAAAAATTTTGTGCTTTGCCATAGCTGTGTTTTTTGTTTCAATGATGATCTTTTTATCAGGGTGCGTGCCGTCTGCAACCGGCGGTTCGGTTTTTCAGCAGGCCAATGCCGAAGCTGACGCAGTTATATATCAGCCTGTTGACTACACGAACAAATCAAAAAAAGGACCAACACTAATAGTATTGCCTGGACAGATAAAAAGTAGTAATGCCACTTTTATTCAGAAGGTAACCTCAAACAATATAGCGGATTTTGCCGAGTTGGAACTGGGCAATGCCAATTTTATGGTTCTTGAACGTTCTGATTTAGGCCCCATGTTAAATGAGATCAACCTTGCTGTAAATATGGGTGATGCAACCGCTTTAAATAAATTTAAACGTGGTAAATTTAAATCAACCAAATGGTTCATCAAATTTGATATTTTAAAAGCTGAACACGTTGCAGACACTACTTCAGGATTTTCAGGGCAAGCTATAGGAAGTATTTTTGATACAGTAGTAGGCGGAAAAGCCGGTAATATCGGTGAAACCGTATTGTCCTCAAGCAAAACAGGCGATGCTGCCGGAATGTGGCTTGTCGGTCTGCGTTACAAAATAATGGATGCTTCAACTTCCGAACAAGTAGCTACCGGCTATATAGAGAAAAAAATGGATACCGGCAAAAAAGCGGTTTCCATGTTAGGTGTATCAGGTTCGGCTGCAAAATTGGTTACGGTAGATACTATTGTTCACCGGCTTGTCCAGGAAGCAGTTGCTGAAATTGATATGAAAAAATAACATATCGAATCTAAAATTGATTAAAATCCTTACGGTCGAAGCTCCCGGATGCTTGCATCTGGGAGCTTCAATTTTGATTCGCAATTTACCGACTCTTTTTATACTTACTTTTTAATTTTGCAAATGCGGTTACTCTGTGTTGCATGGTTTTTGAGTTTGATGGATTTATTTTATAGTTACAGAATCCGATTATTATGAAATAGCCTGTCAGGTCAATTTAAAATCAAGAGCCTCTCTTACTGCCTTTGCGATTTCTTTTATGCGATATGGTTTTTTCACATATGCGCAGGCACCAAGTTTTAAAGCTTGCTTTACCCTTTCTGTTTCAGAAAATCCGCTGCATATTATGATCTTCTGGGTAGGATTGCTTTCAAGAATTCTTGTGCATGTTTCCAAACCGTCAATTCCTGGCTCCATGATCATGTCAAGCAGAATGATATCGGGTGTATTGTTTTGAAGATATTCTAATGCTTTTTCTCCACTTGAGACAACGTCTAAGCTATAGCCAAGATATCCAAGCAGATTGGAAGCAACATCCTGCTGTTCTTTTACATCATCAACAACAAGAATATTTTCTGAGCCATAATAGGATTTTAGTGAATAATCTTTAGCTTCGATTTTTATAAAATCTCTGGTTACAGGAAAGTAAATATCAAATCGACTGCCTCCCTCTTCCCTGTTTGTAATATCTATATAAGCTTTGTGATCTTCAACGGTACCCCTGACTACGGTCATGCCGAGGCCTGTCCCACTTCTTCCCATCTTCTTTTTTGTGTAAAAAGGTTCAAAGATTTTTGATCTGTCTTCAGCACTAATTCCAATTCCTGTATCCGATACGCTAAGAACCACATAATCGCCTCCGGGAATATTTTGGAACCCTTCGTAAGGCTGATCTAAATGATGGTTTTGTGTAGTTACAAGCACTTCTCCTTTTCCATCTTGAATTGACTCACTGCCGTTTGCCATAAGATTCATCAGGACTTTTGTAATATGGAAAAAAGAACCCCGGTTATTAAGAAGTTCAGGATCAAGGTTCAATTTATATTTGATATTGGAATGATATTCTATCATTTTTTCGTACTCAGGAGTTTTTAAATATTCCTCTACTATGTTATTGAGGTTAGTCACTTCTTCTACAGTAACTCCTCTTCTTGCAAGCGTTAGGAGATCCTGCACTATAGCTGCGGCTTTTTCACCGGATTTCATTATCTGCAAAAGAGGCTCTGCCATAGGACTTTCCGGAGGCATATCAAGAAGAAGCAATTCAGGATATCCGACCAGGCCTCCAAGGATATTGTTCAGATCATGTGCTACTCCGCCGACAAGAGTACCGATAGCCTCCATTTTTTGGGCCTGCTGAAGCTGCGTCTCAATGCGTTTTCTATTTGTAATATCTCTTGCAAAAGCGCAACAATATTCCTGGCCTTTAAAACGGACATAATTAAAATTTGCTTCAATAGGAAAGATTATTCCTGTTTTGTCGCGCATCACGGATTCCCTGGTAACAACTTGTTTATTCTTAAGATCTGTCCAGTGGGCGTTCCATGTATCACTGTTAAAATTAGGAACAATAAAATTTACACTATTTAATTTAAACTCATTACTTGTATATCCCAAAGATGCGCATGCCACATTATTGGCATAAATATATTGTCCTTCGGGGTCAACCCAGAAGGCCATGTCTCCCATATAATCAACCACATAATTTGTAAACAAAAGAGCATTATCTCTTTCCTGAATTTGTGCGAGCATATTGTTGAATCCGTCATAAAGTGTGCCCAGTTCATCTGAATATTTGGTATCTACACGGACAGAGTAGTCTTTTTCCGCAGATACCTTTTCCATTGTATTCGAAAGTTTCAGTATAGGATCCGATATGGTTTTTTGAAGTTTAATGGAAAGAAAATATGTTAGAACAGCGCAAATGCATAAAATCCCGGTGCAGAAATATATATTCCATAATATTTGTGAATAAAGGCTTGCCATGTTTGCGCACACATAGATACTACCCTGATATTCTTTCTCAAAATTAATTGCTACAAACATACAAAGATGTTTTTTGTAAAGCATATATGAAGCGCCCATATAGTTGGACCACTTTGAGTCAAGCGCTAAAAACTTATTATATTTCAAAAATTTCTCGGAGTCGGTTTTCTCTGTTATCTTGTTTTCGGGAAAATATTCTGCAAATAATTTCCCGTTTCCGTCAACAATGCAGGCATAACTGATATCAGGCTCTGTTTTAAGGGCGGATAATGTTTCTGCGGCAGACTTCTGATCATTAAATATAATGGCTGCTTTACTGTTGATTCCGATAGTATTTGCAAGAGTTGATAATTTAGCAATTGCTGCGCGCCTGGATGAGATAATATTGGCTGAAATAAAACCAATAGATGCCACAAATAGAGAAATTATGCTTATAAACATAATAATGGCTATCAGTTTGTTTTTTATCGACAGATCCTTAAGTAATTGCATATCAACCTATATTTCAAATATTAATGTTTAATTTTTCGTGCCAGCGACAAAAGATCCGACCTTATTTTAAGATTGGACTCTTCTGCTGCCTTTAAGTTAATATCAAAACGTATTTTATTTTCCATTCTTACAAACCCAATTATGCCGCCTTTTTCTATAAAATTATTCATATCGCTTACAGTAAGTATGTCACTGTTTTTTAAGGTATTTAATATTGTGATAAGATTATTTTCCTCAGAAGCACTTATGAAAATAACATGACAGCCATTAATTCGTTTTGTATTTGACAAAATTCTGACACGAAGTTTTTTGCCCTTTACGGTTTTATCCTCAATAGCCATAAGTTCTTTAATAACACGATCATCGCCAAATATTCCTATTACGAACGGCTGATCTGTTGTATCATTACCGGCTGATGCAGGCCATTCAACAAATTTGGCGAAATTATAAATAAAGGCTGCCTTCAGCTTGGATTCCATGGATAAATATTCCGATGAATAACTCCATGATCTTGGAATTATAATAGATATCATAGGAACCATGATAATCCAGCATATACATTTTATTATCCGATGTGTCATATTATTAGCTGTGTTTACCTTATAATACGTATCCTGCTAAAAATGCCAAGTTACCTTAAAATAATATGCGCGTTCCACCTCAATATCAGAAGAATTCAGATATTCTTCTTTATATTCCTGGTGTTGGCTATCAAAAAGATTTTGCCCAACAATGGATAGTTCAAGGTTTTGAGTGGGCTTCCATCCAAGACGGGCATCTATCATACAATAGCTATCAATATCCAAATCCGAAACATCGTCCGTATAACGAAGCCATAGATCCAGTTCCAGATCCATGGGCAGATCCATGGCAGATCGAAAAGAGAGTTGATGCCTTGGGGCTGCGGTGTCAGGAGCATCAACTTCAGCTTTCGACAGGTTCATGTGCGAAAAGGAATAAGCAGGGTTTATTTTCCACCATAATACCGGCTTCCATTCTGCAGATACTTCTATACCATATGTGTGTCCATCAACATCGTTGTTAATATATACAGGCAACACGAGGTGAGGTGGAAGAGGAGAAGATTCAAAAAATGTAGCTGTATAATCATAATTGGATGATCTGAGATTTTCATATTCATTGTAGTATGCAGCGATATCAATTGAAATGGATTTGCTTATTTGATTACGATACCCGATTTCATAGGCATAAAGGGTCTCGGAATCAAAATCATCACCTGTAATATTTGATATAATCATTGGGAAACCGGATGTGTTTGGAAAAATGCCCGGGGGAAGTACCAACAGATTAGTGCGCGCATCATGTTCGGCTCTTGAAGGTGTTCTAACTGCCCTTGAAAATGATGCCCATATCGAGTTTTGTTTATCAGGGGTCCAGAGTGCCCGGATATTTGGCTGGAATTCAAAACCGCTATAATCATTGTGTTCAATCTTTGCGCCAAGAGTCAATCTAAGGTGATTTTCTACTATTGTAATATCATCCTGAACAAATGCGCTCAAAAGATCGTCTGTGCGACTATCCGGGTCAATAGATATAACAAAGGAAGATTTTGCATCATCGGTTGTAAGCCGATATCCAAGTCCCCATATAACTTCGTGTTTATCCCAAGGGGAAAACCGGTATTGAAAATCCAGATCGTATGTATCTCTTGTATCATGTAGTACGGTTTGCTGTAGTCTTGACCTGTCATAATATATCTGAAGCTTCAAATCCGATGTATTTGATAAAAACCGCTCCCAACTGAATAGAAAGTTTACACCATCGGATCTGGCTTTTTCATCAATATCTGTTGAATAGGGTGGAGACAAAGAAGCATTAGTGATTGTCTGGCCTTCATCAGCACGGTAGTGATTTCCCTCAAACATAAAAGAATCCGTAGCTGTTGGATTCCAATCCGTTCGAAATCCTAATGTATAAATATCCCAGTCATCTGCTGCGTCACGTCCTGATGATAATTTAGATTCATCCCTGTCTTGATATTTGCCAAAGATGCGGTAGTGAGCGTTTTCACCAAGCGAATCGCCAAAACGGAAATTACCGAATCCTCTCTCTTCCTTTCCGGCTCCGGCGCTGACAAGTCCACCGGTGGTCTCTTTGGAATTTTTGGTAATAATATTTATAACGCCATTTACTGCATTTGCTCCCCACAAAGCGGCGCCAGGGCCCCGGATTACTTCTATCCTGTCAATATCTTCAAGAAGAGTATCCTGTATGTCCCAGAAAACACCGGTATAAAGAGAAGAATATACTGAACGCCCATCCATCAATACAAGCAGCTTGTTTGCATATCGGCTGTTGAACCCACGTGAGGTTATGGCCCACTTGTTTGCATCAATTTTGGCAACCTGCAAACCCGGAGCCATACGCAAAGCTTCGGCAATGGATGTTACACCGGAGCGCCTGATATCTTCCTGTGTGATAACAAAAGCGGCTGCAGCCGTATTTGCTATTGTCTGGCTTTTTCTGGAACCCGTGGTAATTTCTATTTCCATCAGGTCCTGGATACTTAATTCGGTCAGGTCGGCAGAAGATTTTAATTCCGAATTGTATATGCCGGCAAAGACCATACCGGGCAAGAAAGATAAAAAAATACTTAGCAGAACCCCAATAATTTTATATTTTAATGAACTGCTTGCATAATTAACCATCTTCTTGAAGCAAAAGTAAATTTTTCGCATATAATATCCTTGCTATATCCCAAAGTAATAAACATTGCCCATTTATAATAAAATCATTCTTGAGAGCCACTTTCAAAACGTTTCAGCTTGGTCAAGCTCGAGGTGGGGGGGAAAATTTTAACCGCAGGAATACATGGAGTATTTCGAGGATTAAAATTTTCACCCAACGCAGAGATCGGCCGAAATGGGACGTTTTGAAACTGGCTCATTTGCTATAATAAGTTTTTGTTTTAAAAAGCAATTAATATGCCAGCAATATAAATTGGCAAGGTATATGTGTATAATTATTTAAAATCGCAAGATAACGAGCCAATTTCAAAACGTTTCAGT
Source organism: Pseudomonadota bacterium (assembly GCA_018817425.1). NCBI lineage: Bacteria > Pseudomonadati > Pseudomonadota > Pseudomonadota bacterium. Next base: position 47,554 of record JAHITX010000058.1, on the reverse strand, counting down.
TTAGTCAAGCTCAAGGCGGGAAAAAATTTCAAACACAGGAATACATTGAGTATTTAGAGGATAGCGCTGATGGTTAGCGCTATGCTTCACTACGTGTCACTTCTTGCGAAATTTGAGCCCAACGCAAAGATCGGCCAAATAAGGCGTTTTAAAACTGGCTCTAACGTTATAGTTTTTTGCAAAGCTGTAAAAAGATACTCGACAAAGACTATGAAAATAAAAAATAAAACAACAACGCGCCAAACAATTGACACTTTACAGATAAAACAATGGAGTATAGAATCTATATTTCTTTGTTGATATGTTGTTTTTAATTATCAAGCGGATGGATTTTTTTAATTTTATATATACGATGAATATGAGATAAAGATAATCGGGAAAAATTTATAACTACAAGAAGAAAAACTAATGCTGATTGTTAGTATATTTTTTTATTAATATTTGCAAATATTTTGCAAATATTTTGTTGATAACATTGTCAAAAAAAGGTAGGATTTTATTTCTATTTAATTTACTTTTTATCGGAAGAGTAAATTAAGGTGTTTTGTTCTGCCTGAAAGGGTTACTAAAATTATGTTTGTTCGACTTTCCCACATCAACAAACTATCGAGCCACTTTCAAAGCGTTTCAGTTTGGTCAAGCTCAAGGCGGGAGAAATTATCAACCCCTAAATATGTATTAGCTTATAATTATATAAAGATAACAAATTATAAATGATCAATACCTATTATTGGATTTCTGTTGAAACAGATAATTTCAAGGAGGGGAAGTCATGAAAATGAACAAAATGAAATTTGGCGGAAAAGATTTGATTGTTGACGATATCTTAAATGGTATAAGTCGTGATGTATTATATTCTTTATCTTTCGAACAACTGGCAGAAATTAAAAAAGCTGTTGAACAAAATTTGCCGAAAAAGATACAACATTCAATCGATGTGCATTTTTCCATCCCTCTTTTATTTAAACGGTTCTATTTTGTTTTTTCTTCAGGGCCGGATAATCGTGGTAACAAAAAACCTCCTGAAGAAATAGCTAACCTTCGTGTTAAGACTCAGCCAGGTGATGCAGCAATTGTTGTCGCAGGTTTTTTATGTATGTCCGCTTTCATAGGCACTATACTCTATAAGATCTTTCAAATAATACCCGTTCGTTAATTTTGCTATATAAGAAAAGACCCGAAAAGGGCTAAAACCTCTCCGGATCTTTTTTTGCTAAAAAGATTAAACTACCGACATTTCTCTTCTTGTCGCCATGTCAACTAATACTCGCTCCTTTCCTTTGTCAAGGCCAAGGGCTTTTCTTTTCTTGTCGATATGGGCTATCATCATTTTTGCCATTTCATAAGGATCAGCGTTATATCCCCATTTCCCGAATCCCTGCTGCTCTAGACCTTCAAAAAGAAGTTTGTGGAACTTGGTATCTTCTATTATCGGGAAAGTCACACCAAAGACCGTATATACGCCTGATGCTACAAAGTACTGTCCGATACAAATAGCCTTTTCACTCATCCATTCCGGAGCAGCGCCTGCTACCGGAAGATCGGCAATGCTGGTTCCCAGCCCACCTTCTTTAACCATCTGTGATGCGGCAATCAGAATACGGCTGTTATCAACACATGACCCCATCCCAAGAACCGGCGGCATACCGACTGCTTCACATACTTCTCTTAATCCTGGGCCGGCGAGGCAAGCTGCTTCAGGAGTGTAAAGTCCGGCTTTGGCAAGAGCAATCTGGGAGCAGCCTGTTTGAATTACAAGCACGTCATTTTTAATAAGTTCTTTCACAAGTTCAACATGAACCCAGTCCTGTTTTACCCTTGGGTTTGTACAGCCCACAACACCTGCTACTCCTCGTATTCTTCCATTGATTATATTATCATTTAAAGGTGTATAGCTCCCTCTGAAAGTTCCGCCCAGCATGTAATTGATATACTCATGTGAAAAACCGTGAATTCCGATATTTTTGATTTTTGGAATTTCAACAGGAAGACTACGGTTTTTAAACCTGGAGATAGCCTTAATTACTATTTCATCCGTGCATGAACTTGGATCATGTTCATTAAATTCAATATGCTGAGCGCCTTCTATATGGCAACGGGGATTGGTAGTAAAAAGATGGGTTTTGTAGCATTCGGCAACTTTTACAAGGCCTTGTTTTATGCATTGAATATCTACTGCCATAGCATCTACAGCACCTGTTACAAGGATAGCTTCAGTTGACATAAAATTACCTGCATGAGGAATTCCATGGCGGGAAAGCATTTCTGCTCCCGAACAGCACATACCTACAAGATTTATTCCTTTGGCACCTGCATCTTTTGCCGCCTGTATGAGCGATGGTTCATTGACCGATACAAGCATTGATTCAAAAAGATTGGGTTCATGACCATGAATAATTACATTAACCTCATTTTCCTTTAATACACCCATATTCACTTCGGCACTTACCGGTGTCGGGGTACCGAACAGAATATCACATATTTCAGTTGCAACCATAGATCCGCCCCAGCCATCAGCAAGAGCTGTTCTGCTGCATTGCTTTGTAATATTTTCGTAATGCTGGTCAACTCCCATGTGTGTCCTGTTCATAAGTTCCATGATTTCGCGCATTGCGCCTCTTGGAACAATGCCGTGTTTTCTCCATGTTTCGAGTGTTTTTTCAGGAACTCTTTTTGCAAAAGGAATTTCGCCTTCAACCTGGGTATATGTTTTTTCCAGTTCATGATACAGATCTAACGCAATGTCTTTTATTTCGCGTCCATCGACTTCAATCCCTATTGAACGTGCAACTTCTTCCAATTTATAAGGATCTTTGATTTTATACTCTGTATTCTTTCCGGTTACTACTTCTCTGAAAAGTTCAAGCATAGCCATACCATGATCATTATGACATGCAGATCCTGCCGCAACCATACGGGCAAAGTTTCTTGACATAATTGTATCGATAGTTGCACCGCATACACCTACTTTTCCATAAGGATCCTTTGAGCTAAGCCTGCATGGACCCATTGCACAATGTTTACAGCAAGCAGAATCTGCTCCTATAGGACATGCTTTCATGTTTAAAGCCCTGTCAAACGCAGTTTCAACACCATCCCTTCTGGCTTTTTCAAGCATCTGGGCTGTAGCATCACAAATTGTAAGATCTTTAATGTTTACTGATTTTTTTGAAGCGCTTTCTTCCTTTTCCATGTGCTCCTCCCTTCGTGGAAAGATTATATGTTATATTGAATTGAAATAAATTGGACAAAAAATATAATAGGAATTATTATTATTAAGAATAAGATTTTTAATATTATTGTCAAGTACAAGGTTTAATACACATAAAAATAATGGGGGATATAATGGTAAATAACAAAATATTTACAAATGAATCCAACAGGTTGATAAATAAAAAAGTCCTTATCTTTTGCAGCATGCCTATAATCCTGTTAACTGGTATCCGTGGGGAGGTGAGGCCATCAACAGAGCCGTCAAAGAGAATAAACCAATTATATTATCGATAGGTTATTCTACATGTCACTTGTGCCATGTAATGGAATATGAATCATTTACAAATAATAAAATTGCATCTGCTTATAAAATTACTGATATTATAACAAAGAATCTTTCTCATGAAAAGGTGTTTTCACCTTCAAAAAAAGATAAACAGAGTCATCTATACGATGCTTTCAAATATTATTCGTCTTCTTTTGATGATAAATATGGAGGTTTTGGAAAAGCTCCCAAGTTTCCTTCACCTTCAATATTCAAATTTCTTTTTGCCTGTTTAACTTATGCAAATATAATTGGGGATATAAGAACTTCTCCATTGCCCATACACTTCCGAAATCCAGTTTAAGAATGTTGTATCAGGCACATGCATTGATAAATCATCAGAACGCAGGTTCAGTTCTTCATCCAGATCAATCAATTCTTTTTCAACAACAAAACTGTAACTCTCGCCGGTAATTTGATCTGTGATATTTTTTTCCACCAGGCAAAGATATTCCAATTTAGCATCAAGATCAGCATTTGCTATAATTCGGTAAGCCCTGTTTTCGGTTACAAACGGACAGGTTTTGAACATTCCGCGCTCATTTAAATCGAATACACCGGGTATCCGGTGCTTCGGCTGGTAGATTACATAATAACCATCCGGAACAATCATTTTTATCTCCTCCTTTTTTTCAGATAAAATAAGGCCACGAATACCAAAGCTGAATGCTTTAAAAGGTCTTCGTGGCCTTTCAGGTTATATTAATTATTGGGTTATAGTATCTAAGTTTTTAAACAAATACTTGTCACAATTTCCGATAAGCTAATGCTTTATGTTCAACCGGCACGGGCTGCATCGCTTCAGCAATTTTTTAGGCAATCCCGGATACAAGTCTTCTTATCGGCTGGGTTATTATCAAAATCGGAACATCTTTTAAAATCCTCACTGTCTATAATTTCTTGTCCGTTCATTTTGATTTTCTACTAATGTATTTTTTTCCGAATCGATTTGCGCTGCTGCCAAAAAATGCTCCCCGGCCTTTTGCGGATCCCCAAGGTGTTTATAAGCAAGTGCTATATTATGATGAGCATCAGCATCCATTGGTTTTTGTGCAAGTACTTGTGAAAAAGATTCAACCGCTTTTTTGTAATTATGCCGGTAAAAGTGTACAAAGCCCAATTCAGTCAGGATTTCAGGATCATCGGGTTGAAGAGCCACAGCTTTAGACAGGCTTGAAACAGCACTTTTCAAGTCTCCTCTGCGAAGATCAATCATTCCCAGATATTTATAAGCTTGCGCCATTTTTGGCGACATCTCAAGAATACGAATAAAACACAGGGCTGCCTCATCCAGCTTTCCGCATTTTGCCAGAAGTAGCCCCAAGGCGGTGTGCCCTTTTTCATGCCATGGATCAAGACTAATCGTTGTGCGAAATTCATTTACTGCCTCATCTTCTTTGCCTGCAGCAATCAAAGCAAGTCCCAGATTATAATGATCAACCGTTCGTAACCCATTTGCCGAAGATCTCTGCCTGATCCTGTCGATTTGCAGTTTCGCGCAATTTCTTTTTAAGTCGGTATTATCGAATCTATTGTATGAAGGCACCTGCACCAGACTGCAATAACGCAACACAGCATTTTTATAACGGCCTTTTTGTTCCAAATTAAGATTCTGCCATTTTACCATATCAAAAGCCGGCACATTAGCCGACACAAAGAACTCATTCAGATCCAGCATGGTATCGTAATCAGAATTCGTTTCAAGCATTCTTAAGGTATCGGATGAAAGCCGGCGTTTGCCGGCAACAGCTTTATCTATGTTTAAACTGCCGCTGTATAGCTTCAAAGGTGCTGAGAATTCCAAGATCGGCCGGTTGTCTGCATGAACTGAACCGGGACCAAAAAGCGCCTGTAAGTCTTCGGTCAGTATTAAATGCACGAGAAATTTCAGTCCGGGAAATGTAACATATCCGGATTTTCCGGCATACCTGAGATTTTTCTGAGCAACCGGCCAGTCAAAGCCTTTTTCATCCATAAAACCCAAAAGCATATAATCCGCCGGGCCGATCTTGATAAGTGCGGCATTGGGAAATGCCTTAGCAAAAGTCCTTCCCAGCAAGCAAAAGGTATCCCAATCCATTTCATAAGACTGAATCCATTGGGCGAAAATACCTTTTTCGTTTAAGCGATTTCTGACCATCTGAAAGAATTCTGCCGTATAAAGACTTGCCAGACCTGCCATCCATGGATTAGACGGTTCGGAAATTATTACGTCATATTTTTCCCGTGTCAAGGCAAGATGATTACGACCATCCTGAATGATCAACCGTGTTCTGGGATCAGACAGGCAATCGTTATTCCATTCGGTGAAGTATAACCGGCAAGCCTTGACCACCTGCTCATTTATTTCCACAATATCGAGTTTTTCCACAGGATATAATAGTACTTCTCCGGAAGTCATTCCGCTTGCAAGCCCCAACACCATAACGTTTTTTGCATTTGAATGAAAAAGCATCGGTATATGTGCAGACAATGTCTGTGTAGATCTGTCACCATGGGAGGAAGCATCCGCTTTGCCGCTGTTGAACATGGCATATTCAACTGTTCCGATGCTTGTAATCTCTTTTTCTACCGTTGTAAATCCTCCTATCCCTTCGCCATAAAAAACCACATCTATACCTTCGCGCTGTTTGGATAAAAGGCCACATCCTTTCCACAAAGCCTCCATCCATCCAGTTCTGTCGAGTTCATGTTCAATGGTTCTGAAATCACGGTACCAACCCCTTGAGAGAAGATCTCCATGCCATGATGGGAAATAAAAGATAAGAAAAATACAGGAAACGACCAGTCCGATGCCGGCAACCGCTCTTTTGGTTAGTTTTAAACCGGATGTGGATGTAGTTAAAAGAGCAAGTACGGCTGTAACAAACTGGAACATGATAACAATCCGCAATCCGTTTTCCTTGCCTATGAGCGGAATCATCAGATATCCGGCAGCAATTGATCCAAGAATGGCACCTACCGTATTAAGTGCATAGGCAGTACCAAGGGATTTTCCCAGATCATTCATTGATCGGATATAAATGCGGTTTACAATAGGAAAAGCTCCGCCCATAAAAATGGTAGGTCCTATAAGGATTACAAAAATAACCACGGACTGTACTATTATCATGGTCGAATAACTGCTGTTAAAGGTATGGATGAGTTTGGCAAAAAGAAACTGGCTGTTGCCCAGAACCTGACTGACTATCAGTGCCATTACCGAAGCACAAAGCTGGGTGATCACCAGTAAAAGAAAAACACGTTTTGTTTTATCCGCTATTTGCCCGAAGATCATGCTGCCCAGCGCCAGGCCGATTATGAATGTAGATATAAAATGTTGATGGCGGCTCCAATACCAAGGCTTTGCCATACACCCAGGTTTTTAACCAGCACAAATCCGCACATAACGGAACCCAATGCGGCTCCAATTGTATTAAGTCCGTACAACCATCCTGTACGTCCGCCTATGTGACTTAAACGGCTTACATAAAACCGGCACAGCACAGGCAAAGTTGCTCCCATAAGACATGTAGGAACTATAAGAAGTACTGCACACCCTAAAAAAGAAATAGCCTGATAACACCAGAAATGGCTCACTAACGGGTCATAAATTATTCGATAAAGAGGCGTTACAGCCATAATCAGAAAAGAAAGAAGCAAAGCATAGATACCAACACAGATTTCAATCTTTCCGTAAAAAGCAAGAAGGGCATTCCTGGATTGGAAACGGTCCACGTATTTTCCCGCCAGATAACCGCCAAGAGCCAGACCGCCCATGAATATCGAAAGCACTGCAGCTACGGAAAACGGGGCGCTGCCGATAACCTTTTCTATCATGCGCACCCACAGTACTTCATAGATCAGCCCTGCAGCTCCTGACAAAAAAAAGCAACCGGAAATAAAAAGGGAAACAATAGTAAACCCGTTTTGTAACAGGTTATCGCTATTTGTTAAATTGTCAGGAAGCTTTTTGCCGTATTTCACGTTTCGCCTTCCATCCATACCACAATCCGAAAATACCGAAGATGATCGATAAACCCATAACTATTTTTTCCGCCCGTGTTATGCCGTAAGAAGCCGCCTGTGATTTCGTTTCGGAAGTCTTAGGCTTGTCATCATTATTGGCATCAATGCTTATATCCGAGATTAATGCTATACGGTGCCCCATACCATCCGTAACCACAATATCCCATTGGCCTTGTTTATCCGGGAAAAACATAAAATGACCGTTACGATCACAACGTCCGGTTTGAAATGCAATATCCGAATCAGCAGACCTGATCTCAACAGCCGCATAGCTCATAGGTTCTCCATCATCATACTCCGCAGTTACAAGATACCCATCGGAACGGGCGACATGGCCCAATGTTCCGTGTGAAAACCCTGATGTTACGCATAAAATCTGAATTACTATACAAGCTATAATTAAAATAAAAGGTTTCATTTTCCATATCCTTATTGTTAATAATTAATCAGGTTAACTCTGTGAGTATTTGCAGAACCTTCTAAAAATTTGAACCGATATGCAATCTTCATGGCAATTATTAGAGCGAATACTAATGGAACTGTAGATAAACCAAAAATCAAATGCAAGGGCATAAAGCTGCTCAAATATCCAAAAAGAGAAAGACTAAAAATTGATCCGGCACTTTCAGAAAAAGATATTAAAGATAAAATTGAGGCCCTGTTAGCATCAGATATTTTACGATTAAGTATCTTTGCCCTTATAGGACCTAAAATACCGAGAAATAATTGATAGGAACAAAAGAAGAACACAGAAATCAAAAAATTCTTATCAAGAACAGCAGACAATAAAAGTGTTATACCACATAGGCATATTGTAATCCAAAACAAATGTATGTCATTTATTTTTTGTAAAGTTTTACTTTTAACGAATAAATTTCCACACATATTAAAAAATATAAAACCTACCCATATCCACCCTAAGGATTTTATAGATTGAACAGTGTTATAGAAAAATGGCTGCCAATATACCAATGGAATGCTGCAAAATATAATAAAAAAAACGCCACTAATCATAAGCCAAAAAATATCTTTTTCTTTTTTCATAAAAGCAAAAGAGTTCTTCGCATCAAAAAGTAATATACGAATAATTGACTTCTCGCGTTTATTCATTTTATTTATATATTTTTCTTTCGTAATCATATCGTAAAAAATAAATAAAGTAGAAATTAAAACCAAGATTGCCGAAGCAATTACAAAAGGAATTCTTAACTCAATTGACCCAAGAAAAGCACCTAACCATCCACCAAGGACCTTGCTTGCTCCTGTAAGAAAAAATATATTTGAAAAAAAATTTGCCATATTATGTTTAATAGTACTATCCCTACTAAAAATCCATGCTTCAGCTGCACCGGAGTAGCATGTTGCCCCGACTGAGTGCATAATGGTAATAATGGAAAACAAGAATGGCCCGTAACAAAATATGGTAAGAAAGGCTGCAATGCCACGTACTATTAAAGAAACCGCTACAGACGTTCCGCTTCCCAATCTATCTGCAATTAGACCGGTAGGAAATTCAAACAATAAAATAGTGATTACACCAACGGTTCCCAAATAACCGACCCACTGGATAGAGATGCCTCTGCTCAGCAGATACATAGTTCCGTTAGACGCAGTCAGCGACATCGCAAAATATTGAAAGAATACCAAAATAATGTATATAATATGGCTATTAGAAACAGATTTAATATTAAATTTAATAAAGTTTTTATTTATTCGGTTTAGATACATTTAATATATAATTTAATGTTTAATAATCACTGCTTAAGACGCTAATACTTTGTCGTGCTTTTGTTTTACGGCAAAAAAAAGATAAACGATTATCCCAAGCCCGATTGTTCCAATCCCGAGCAATGCCGTCACCGGCCTGCTTTTTATTGAAAAGAAAATAATCCATAAATTTCCTGCAATAAAAATTAACGGTGTTACAGGATACCCGAAGGTCTTATAAATAATCCCGGATTCTAATCCTCTTGTTCTGATTTTCATCAACCCTATCACAGTGAGTGTGGCAAAAAGTGAAAGAGTAAAACCGATATAAAGAAGCAATGTTTCAAATGATGCGGACACAACCATAATAACGGCAATTGCGGCCTGTAGAAAAATGGAATATGCAGGGGTCTTATGAGCCGTATCCAGCCTGCTAAACACATTGAAGAAAATGCGATCTTTCGACATGGCATAGTAAATCCTTGGCCCGGTCATAATCATGGCACTAATAACGGAAAGAAGACCGATTGAAATAGCACCGCTAAAAACCCTGCTTATATTTTCCCCGAAAAGAAAAATCGCAGATTTTGCACCTATCTCCAATACTCCACCCATATCTTTTGGAGGCATTGCGTAAATATAGACGGCATTTAAAAGCAGATACAAAAAGATCACAATAAATGTGCCGATAAACAGGGAAAGAGGTATGTTTCTTTGCGGATTGGTTATCTCTCCACCAAGATATGCGGCTGCATTCCAGCCGCTGTATGCAAAAGACACAAAAATCAGCGATACTGCAAATTTCTCTGCCGGCAGTGTCTCAATTATAGTAGTTTCAAAAAAGTGGCCGATGGATCCCTTCCCCAGGAAAAATCCGGCCACTATAAATGAAATCACAAGGGTGATCTTAAGAATAGTCAGGGCGTTTTGAACCCGGCTACCCATGTGCAGGCTGTGATAATGGACAATGGAAAACAGGATGATGACAACTATGGCCACAAGACTTAAAGACGAGATCTTTATTACAGTGTACCCAAATATTGAAAGCGACAGTAGATTATATGCAGGGATGGAAAAAGCCTGAAACAAATAGGTGCCAAAGGCAATGGATGCCGCAGCAATGGGTGCCGAAAAGCCAACGATAAGAGAAATCCAGCCGGATAAAAATGCGACCGGCTTTCCGAAGCTTTCCTTTAAAAAGACATATTCGCCGCCTGCACGCGGAAACCGCGCGCCCAGCTCTCCATAGCATAATGCGCCGCACAGTGCGAACACTCCACCACATAGCCAGCAGAAAAGAAGTGCACGGGGATTGCCAAGTTCCGACATAATAAAGCCGGAAGTAGTAAAAATTCCGGTTCCTACAGTATTGGCGACTACCAGAATAGTGGCTGAGAACAACCCGATCTCTCTTTTCAGGCCATTTCCATTTAATGTATTTTTCATATTAATATTTACCGAATTTTTTAATCTACGAGCCACTTTCAAAACGTTTCAGTTTGGTCAAGCTCAAGGCGGGAGAAAATATCAACCGCAGGAATACATTGAGTATTTCGAGGATTGAAATTTGAGCCCAACGCAGAGATCGGCCAAAATGGGGCGTTTTGAAACTGGCTACTACTTCTACATCATGAAATCACCAATATAAACCAGATGCTCAAATGGAAATTTTTTATTTTGCGTTTTTTGCAAAATATTATCCAATCGGCCCCGGATGATATGTTCCTTTTCTTTATACCCGGCAAAGAAAACAATTGCGATGGGCGTTTCCGGTGGATATTGGGTTTTTAATTTCTCAACCAATGTTTCAAACCCGGTATGCATAGTAAAAATAATCATGGTTGGATGGTATATAGAAAGATTCTCTATTTCACGGTAAGTTGTAAGTATGGCAGAATGACTCTCTTTACCCGACATGATATCCTTGCCTATCGCTGCATTGGAAGCATTAAAACAACTCACACCCGGAATTACTTTCGGATTCAAATCTTGAAATTCCTCAAGATACCAGCGATAAGGTCCGCCATAGATCATAAGATCACCACTGCCAAGCACCGACACTTTTTTGCCAGCCTGATTTGCAGAGCGCATCTGCGAAATCAGTTTGTCACGGGAATCCTTACTCTTGATACATTTAGCTCTTTCTTTCGGATCTGCTATTTCTGTGCATATTTTCCTGTACGAACGCCAGCCGCTTTGCGACCCATCCAAAATTTCTTTTCCTTTAATGTATTCGGCAAATCTGTCCGTTTCTTCCTTACGGCAGACTATTACATCTGATGCCCTGATAGTATTGATGGCCCGCAAGGTGATAAGATCAGTATCACCTACTCCAATACTTACAAGGTATAGCTGATTTTTGGTTTGTTGCCCGGCAGGAGCCTGTTTGACAACAACCGATATGCATAAAACCATATAAACTATGGCAATAAAGATAATTTTTGTTTTCAAATTAGATGTGTACATTAAAACCTCCGCATAGGGTAAAATCCATTACTGAACCTGTAAAGTAAAAGTAATATTGTACATATATTCATCACAGATCTCTTTATCCGGATAAGAAGGCTTGTGTGAAAGAAGCACCATCCAGTAGCCAGGTTTATCCAATTGGATTTTTGCATCTCCCTTATCGTTTGTAACGGTTTCAACAGGAAAATGCCTCCTACTGCCTTGGTTGCCTTCTGTCGAAGGTTTGTGAGGAGCAATGTCTTCGTCTTGGAATCCGGCATAAGTAGCGTTAACCGATGTATTGGAAAGAGGCATTCCATCAAACAGTACCCTTACGTTTAGTTTATCTCCGCTTTTTATTTTTTCCGGATTATTAAGCGGAATCAATTCCAAAGTTTGACCTGCTACATGACTGAGATTTTTTTCATCGCCTCCTGCAATGATGACCGTCTTGGCTTCTATATGATAATTGGTACATTTAATACAATTGGCAACGGATTGTTTATCTCCCCATTTTCTGCCCTCGGTTGTCATCGAAAAATAACCGGGTTTGAGTTTGGCTGTTACCAGATAAGCTCCGGCCTTTTCAACTTTCAATTTATAAAGCGTAGCCGATACTTTTATCAAATTTGCTATGTTGCCATCAGGATCTATCACTTGAATTTCTTCCAGACGATCATCTTTCACCTCCTGTTCAACACGGCTTGCAGGATATTTATGGCCAAATCCGATTCCGATATCCACTGTTGTTCCGATCTCAGGATAGTTATTTCCGGGATTCAGCCAGAGATTATGGGCTTTCACGGAAGATACTAAAACAAACAGGAATATTACTGCTGTTATACAAAATATTTTTTTCATTCTATTATTCTCCTAAATAAATGGTTTGTTAATTTGTTTAGTTATAACGGTTAGCCAAAAAGTCACCCACATAAATCATATGCTCAAAAGGCAATTTGTCTTCGCCGATTTTATCTAAAATTGTGTCAAGAGTAGCATAAATGACTTTTTCTTTATCTTTATAACCGGCATAAAGCACAATTGCTATGGGAGTGTCGGACGGATAATGGGTTTTTAATTTTTTTATTACTTCCGGCAGATCCAAAAACATGGTAAAAAAAGCCATAGTCGCCTGATGTTCGGAAAGTTTTTCTATGCTGTCTGCTCCTGCATAATCTTCTTTTCCAAAAGATGCGGTTAAAATTACCGAGTGAGTTTTTATGCCGGATGTCACACCTTTTTTCAGTGCTGCATTGGCTGCATTAAAGCAACTGACACCGGGAATGATTTCAGGATCAAGGTCTTCAAATGCCTCAACATACCACATATTCGGCCCATAAATGGTAGGATCGCCACTGTCTAAAACGGATACAGTCTTTCCCTGCTTTACTGCATTTCTTATAATCTTTGTAATCTCTTCAAGTTGTTTAACCTTTTCTTCATAATTGAAGCGTTTGTTTTTCCTAACATCTTCCGCCTTTTTGCCGTATACGGCAAAAATACCAAAACCCGGATCATGTATTTCCTTGCCCTGCAAAAGTTCAGGAAATTTCTCTTTAACTCTTTCATGACAAAAAACAATATCCGATTTTTTGATTACTTTTACGGCACGCAGGGTAATATTATCTGCAGAACCATTGCCTACGCTTACCAGATAAAAATGTGCCTTGGTTGTCTGTCCGACCTCATCTGCGAACGCATCGCCTATCACAGCCATAAGTATAAACACACAAACGCAATAAATGATTTTTCTCATTTTTTTAATTCCTCTTTAATTACATCTTCGCACTGAACGACACGCCAAAGAACATGTCTGTAGCCCTGTATCCGGATGTATCGTAGTATTCTTTATCAAACAGATTTTTAACATAAACGTTTAGTGTAACATTTTTAAATGCCCAGGCATCATCTACCAAAGTTTGCTGAACGCCTATATCCACAATATGATATTCATCTATATCCACATTGCGAAAATCCCAGACATCTTCCGCAATTTCTTCGGAAATCTCAGTGGTCTCTTCACTCTGGTAATAGTAATCCATCATCAGTGTCGTTTTTTCATAAAGCGCATATCTCAAACCTGCTCCCACCCGGTTTCTGGCTCGCTGATCCAGTTCGGTTTCCGCTGCCGGTTCATTACCTTCGTTTTCAAAAATCTGCCATGCATATGTCAGGTAAAATGAGAGTGCATCCGTCAAATGGCCACCCATTTCCACATCCACTCCATGCCGGTAAACCTTTTCCAGATTTACCTTATAATCACTATAACGCAGGCTGCCGGCAGATGCCCCGGTATAATTGGCATAAGTACTGTTAGTTGCGATAAAATCTTTGATCTCGTAAAAAGCATAGTTTAGTTTGAAATTTATGTCCCGAAATAATCTTCGGTTAAATACCAGATCATAACCTATGCCGTGCTCCGGCTCAAGCCAGGCACCTGCCGGCCTGCCTTGGGGATTATAATCACCGTGGTAGTCAGGAGCACGCCATATTTTGCTTATGCCTGCAGATAACGATGTATCACGCAGCCAGGGAGCCACTTGGTCCATTTTCCAGGTGGCAAATGATTTGGGCATAAGTTCGTCCCAGTTGCGTTTAATTTTTTCATCTCTTCCCGGTATGGAATTTGTTCCGGTATTTGTAACCCATACCCCGACATCTTCATAGCGCATCCCCAGTCTCAGATCTACCGAAGGAGTTATAGCCCACTGGTGTTGTACATAACCGCCATTTTTATGTATACGCTTGGTCTTGCGGTCATCGAGACCGTCGTCATAAAGCTTTACCATATCATACCCGACAGTAGTAATATGGTTATCCGTCCATTTTATTTCATCCTGGATCTTGCCTCCCTGCTGCCACCAATCCGTATCCATTATGGTGTGATAGGTTCCCAGCGCATGATTATTGCTGTTGTTCCACTCTTCATAGGCCCGTTCACGATTGTCTTCACCGTAATAGCCGCCGAATGTCAGATTACCTATAGGACTAGGCTGTTCTATATTCAGGCGATAAGAATATGATCTGCCGTCCCAGGTGGGTTTTTGCACGGGATCCCATGGGCTGTCCGATACTTTCGGATAATTTGAATTATAATCAGTCTCGTAAGGAGGAGCAGATCCTGGATTATTAACCGGAGCCTCACGTCCTACCTCGGAATAGGATACACTGAAAGCAGCAAAGCCGTCAGCCGGCAACAATAAACCAAAACGGCTGAAAACAGTATCGATATCCGTCTCGTTATTGCGCAGATAACCGTTTGTGCTGTATTTCTTATAGGCCATGTCATATGTGAACACATTTACAGCCCCCTGAACCACTACTTCACTATTTACGGTATCGTAAGAGCCATAGCTGGTCTTAAATGTAAGATCCGGCTTTAACGTGTCATAGCGCCTGGGTTTTTTGGAAATCATATTCACAACACCGCCTATGCTTTTGCTATCATAAAGGGCCGAATGAGGTCCTGGCAGAATTTCCACTTTTTCAATTAAAAAAGTGGGCATTAGAGCATAGTCCACAATGTTGCTTGATTTCCGGCCACCGGTTTTCTGTACGGTCAGTGAATCAATGGCCGTAACAAATCGCTTGCTGTCAAAACCCCGCAGATAAATGCTGTCAACACCGGGATCAAGGCCGCTCTCCCCGCGAAAGTCAACGATAGCTTGTGTTTTAAGCACATCCATCACACTGGTCTGAGGACCTATTGTAGTAAACTTGTCAATCTCAATAATCGTTTCCGAAGGGCTTTGTTCAAGACCCGGCGCCCCTGCCTTTTCCTTGACCACCATATCATCAAGGTGTTTAACTTCATCTGTAACTTCTTCCCCGCCATAAGCGAGCGGAGATATGGTTATTACTAATATCCCTGTTAAAAGGATAAAGCATTTTGTCAATAATTTTATCATCTTACATCTTCCTTTCCTCTGAATTCTTTGACTTTAAAGCACTACCATTCTTTTTTATTTCGGCCATTGCCAGGAGAGCTGCTTTACGTTGCTCGTTGTATTTTGCAGCCATTTGAAAAGCTTTGCATCCTGCATCAAACTCTTTAGTTTTCCATGCTGAATAACCGGCCATTAACCAGGCCCGACCTACTTCCTGTGAACCGGTTTTTGCAGCACGACAATAGGTATTATTTGCTTCATTGAAACGTTTTAGCGTATAAAGCAAATCTCCTCTTAGCATTAACAGCTCAGGATCATTGGTTTTAGCAAAAAAATTTTCCAAAAGTTCCAGTGCTTTTTCATTGTTGTTTAGCTTGCGATAAGCCGCCACAAGATTTTGCAGCAGCCGTTTATCAGGATTGTCTTTTAATATATTTTCATAAATCCCGGCAGCCCTGACAGGAATTTCAAGTTGAAGATTTAAATCGGCCCACAGTTTTTTCTCTTCGTCTGTGAGCGGCGTCAGGTATCCGTAGATAGTAAGAGCTGCCAAAGCATCTTCGTAACGTCCACACGGTAAATATATGTGCACAAGGGCCTTCCACCATCCGGCCACAGAAGGATTATCGCGTGCCAGCCTTGCAGCAAAAGAAAGTGCCTGCGTGCGCATATCCAGTTGCAGATAAAGATGAAGCAGTATTTCCTGCCATCTGGTTTTATCCTTTCCTTTTGAGTCATTTATAACCGCTTCAATTACAGGCAGTGCACGACGTTGTTGATCGGCGGAAAGCAGCGCATGGATATAATTTTCCCGCCACTGCTGTTGGATATTTCCTGAGTAGTCTTGAAACAGTCTTTCAAATACATCAATTGAGAGACTGTATTCTTTGGCCATGAGATAACCTGCCGCACAATAGTAAAGGTAATCAGGATTTTTCCGGCCTGATTGGCCTGATTGATTCGATTGACCCGATTGTTCATAGGCACGGGCATAACATTTTGCGGCTTCATTATATTCTTTGAGTTCATAACAGGTTTTAGCCAGATTCAACCAGCCTTCTAAAAACTCCGGAGTTTGCTTTACCGATGCTGTATACTCTTTTTTTGCATTTAAATAATTTCCCTGCAAAAGATAACAGTTGCCAAGAGTAAAGCAAATAAGGGGATGCCCATATTCCCCGGTTTCGGTTTTTTTTGATGAGGTTTTGCATTCACCTGTCCGGAATGCAAGGATTCTTTCTACAACCCGATCGTACTCTTTTTTGTTCATTAAATCCCTTACATCAGATAGTACTAATCTCACTGAAACGGGTAATTTCCCAAAGTCATACCCGGCCTTGCAGACTGATGGGCAAGTAAAGGTTATAGCTGCCGACACCAATATTACCAGTAATACACTTTGCATTATCTTTTTTAAGGTTTCCATATTTTTATTCCAATTCAAAACGGATTGTTGTTTCTGCCCATACCTTTACGGGCAAGCCTTGTATGGTTCCAGGCTTAAAACGCCAGCCTGATATACAGCGCAAAACACTTGCATCAAAAATACGGGGAGGTTTTGCTTCAACAACTGATATATTTTCCGGTTGACCCTGTTTGTTGACAACAAACTTTACATTAACCCATCCTTCAATCCCTCTGCGTTTGGCTTCAAGAGGATAAAACGGCGGCATGCGTGTTAACGTCACCAGCGGTTGATCAAGGTCACCCAACATGGCAATGCCGGAAGTATCAGGTATATTTACTGCCATCTGAGCCATGGGTGGAACCTGAACGCTATCTGACCCGGCCGGCAGTCTGGTATTGACTTCAAACGGAATATTATAATTCCGTGGCGTAGACAGACGGTAGGCAGGAACAGAAACTTCGATTTTTTTGGCCACAGGCTCAGGGAGTTTTGGCTGTTTTCGTTCCACCGGTGTATCAGGCCGCCTGATACGAATCACATTAATCTGGGGAACCAGAGTATCCAGTAACGGCGGAGCGGATGAACGATGCAACAGATTGGGCATCATGGCGAACAACATCAAATTCATACCAAATGCCCCTACCCCGGCCCACATCCAGGTAGCCCAGTTTTTACGGTGAATTACTTTATAATAGTACTGTCGAAAGTCATCCATGCTATCAAATCTCCGATACCCCATATTTCGTAAAATAAATACTTTTGAGCTACTTTCAAAACGTTTCAGTTTGGTCAAGGTCAAGGCGGGTAAAAATTTTAACCGCAGGAATACATGTAGTATTTCGAGGATTAAAATTTTTACCCAACGCAGAGATCGGCCAAAATGGGACGTTTTGAAACTAGCTCTATTCTTTCTTATTGACTCTCCGGCAGACCGGCAGCCAAAGAAACATTTTTTGCACCTGCCATACGGCATCCGTCCATAACCGTAATAGCTGTTCCTGTAGTACTGGCTTTGTCCGCAACAACAATAATAGCACCATCAGGATTCTCGGCAAGATTGCGTTCAACATTAGCACGCACTGCGCGGATATCAATTTCACGATGATCTATAAAAATACGGTTTTGCTGATCCACTGCAATAAGAATGGTTGCTTTGGATTGGCTGACTGCTGTAGAGGCAGTGGGCCGGTTCACATCGATTCCCGTCTCTTTTACAAAAGAAGTTGTCACCAGAAAAAAGATCAACAGGATAAAAACCATGTCTATAAGCGGCGCCATGTTCAATTCCGTTACACCGCGCTTACTTCGTCTTGCTGCTGTGATATTTAGCATAATATTTTTCCCTTAAACAAAATCAACTATCAAATCTTATAAATGCCGTTTTAAATAAAACCCTACTGCTTCAATTCGTTGTTTTAATATCTGCGCTCGTCGGTCCAGAAAACCTTTCATATACAAACCTGGTATCGCCACCAAAAGACCGGTTTGAGTAGTAATCAAAGCTTCTGAAATACCTCCTGCCATAGCTTTTGCATTACCTGTTCCAAATACTGCCAGCACATCAAATGTTGCAATCATGCCGGTTACAGTACCCAGCAAACCCAAAAGTGGCGCTATAGCTGCAAGTACGCCGATTAACGCCAAATAACCAGTAAGGCGGCGGCTGAGCTTCTGTATAATTTCATCAAGAATATGAAGATCCAACTCCTTGTTCCCGTGACGCCTGCTCACAAATTCCGCCACAAGCAGTGAAACCACCCCACGATATTGTGCAGGGTCCGGCATACGACCTTCGTTAGTATGACTCCATGCAGTTTTTGAATCCATATTCTTGTGATACAGGCGTCTGAAAAACATGGCACGGTCGATAATAAGCAACCACATAACGATACTGACCGCAAAAAGCGGTACCATAACAACTCCCCCTGCTTTGATATAATCATCCATGCCGTAATAAATATACCGGATCGCATTAACCATCAGTTCCCCCGGTTTTTATGAATAATATTTATCAGCGCCACAGCTTTTTCTTCCATCTGACCGACCATGTTATCCACAGCACGGCTGAGTAATGTATGTGCAAACATAATAGGAATAGCCACAGATAAACCAAGCATTGTGGTTACCAAAGCCACCGAAATGCCGCCGGACATCATACGTGGATCACCTGTGCCGTACTGAGTAATTATATGGAAGGTATCGATCATACCGGTTACCGTACCCAATAAACCCAAAAGTGGAGCAATCGCAGCCAGCATACCAAGGGTGGATAAAAAGCGCTCCAAAGGAGGAATCTCCGTCAGGATGGACTCATGCACTGCATTTTCCATATCTTCGCGAGGCATGTTGCGACAGTTCAAAGCGGCTTTCAATACCCTGATAACAGATTTTCCAGGATAAGATGCACAGATTTCTTGACTCCCTTCCCAATTCTGCTCATTGACCATGGTTTCAATCTTTCCGATAACGCTGCTGTCATTAATGCGTTTTCGGTTCAAAAATACGATACGTTCAACTACAATTATAACACCTATAAACAGGATCGTGAGAATCGGCCAAACCAGGGCCCCCCCCTTGGGAATCTGTTGCCACAGACTTAACTCATGGGTTAACTGCCGAAGGGCGGCACCCCTTGAAACATCTATGGGTACTGCTTCAGACCTGCCTTCCATGTAACGGACTAACTGTTTTTGAAGGCGTCCTGAAGGCAGCTTTGAAAGAGCATAGAGTTTTTTCCCTGCTTCGGAATAATTCAAAAAGCCTGTTTCACCGCCGGATCTATATGCTGCGGTGAAACATCCCAAACTAAGAATATCTGCATGAGTTTCTTTACCTGCACGGTCAACGATAATACCTTTTTTAATACTTACTTCTCCTGATGTTTTTACTTGCCCGAAAAGCATTTCGGCCATACTGCGAATCTCTTCCATCCCCGGAAATTTTGACTGAGCTGTTACAGCCTGCAGAAAATCAGAATTATTTTTACTTATTGCGCTCTGAAGGTTTTCATTCACCAGTGCAGATATGTCTTTTGCGTTAATCCGGATTACCCCCACAAGCTCACGAACCATACTGTCAGAGTCGGCCAGTTCCAGGATTAATATTTTCTCTTTTTCCAAAAGGTTACGCTCCTGAGTATTAAGCACTTCATTTTCTTTTTCTATTTGACGGTTTTTCGCTCTTAATTCTGCAACGGCTTTTTCCATGGCAGACCTGTCGCTGGCAATATGCTCCAGATTTTTTGTCGCTTCCTGCCTGGCAGACTCAAGCTCGGTAGCCGCTTTTTGAATCAGCACCTCTTTTGTTTTTTGTGCCTGTACCTGAATTGCACGCATATCCTGAGCATAAACCGAAAAAACCAATATCGCAGATATAATGAATCCGGTTAATACCGGGTAAAGCAGATATTTCATTTTACAGTTATCCTTCCTATAGGCAGATTCAACATTTCAACCGGCCGTCTTTTAGCTCCGATATCAATGGCGTTTTGAATTGTGTAGTTATAAGATTCCGGCAGGGGTTCCCATGCAGATAAAGCAACATTGTAAAACCCGGATTCCTTTCCATCAAGACTCTGGTAAAACAGAGCAATCCGGCCAAGCCTGAAGATATTGACTAGTATTTTGCTGCCGTCCGTTTCTATTGTTTCCTGATAAACTTCGATAGTCCGCCCATATTCAGCCTCCACCATCAGAGCTTCCATAATTTTACGGAATTTTTCGCTTACCGCCACATCAGGTTCCAATAGCATTTGGTCTAATCTGTTGAGACGTTTACAACGCTCATCACTTAAAAACGGCATGTCATCTTCAATCATTTGATGCATGCTGATAACCAATTCATTTAGAAATGGCTTGATCTGAACGGATATTTTTTTAATATCTTTTAGCTGCGTTTCTTTTTCTGCAACACGGAGTTTTGCGGCGGAAACGCTTTTCTTAAGATTTTCTCTTTGCATCTTCAATTGCTCATTGGCCAGTTGCAGTTGCTCATAATCATCTAAGAGTCTTTGACTTTGTTCCTGCCAGCTTGTTTGGGCCTTTTGTGTTTCACGGCGTATGTCAATTGCCTTCCGAACAGGCTTTTCAATCTGATCATAAACATCATTGCCGGCATATACTATTTGAAGCGGTATAATTACGGCAATGGCAATTAACATTCTTATAACATTAACAATTTTTATCAATCTGCCTCCTTATTAAAACAACAAAAAAAGCCACGAAGGCTTAAGGGCGATATTCGCCCTTAAGCCTTCGTGGCTTTTTTATTACTACAAGTCTTTTATGTTAAATTCTACCGGTATTTTCAGTCAACTAGTTCTTCAAACAAAATCTTGTGTTCCACAAGCTTCATTCCTTTAATCTTGCCCCTCACCATTGTTTGATCGCCAAAAATACCTACCAACCGCCATGTCTCATCGTCTTCCGGTTCAATAATATCTACTGATTCCATTAGAAGTTGCTCTTGACCATCTTTAACCAGATATGCATTAGCCTCACACATCTTTTATCACCTCCTTGATTTTCTCCACCGCCACCTGCACAAGATGCGGCAATGGTTCCATAGATATTCCGATAATATTTGTGTTTTCCTGTGAAATAGGCAGTAATATTTTTACAGCCTTGCTTGATGTAACTGCCTCTGCAATTTTAGGCGTTACTTCGCCAAGCATGGCATTTGCCCATGTGATACCAACAGATCCTACTATACAATCGGCATCAATTAACATCCGGCAAATAGCATTTTCTCCGCTTGCCCCCTTATTTGCACCAGCTTTAAGCATTTGTGCCGTTGCAATTGCGTTTGTTCCCAAAGCTATTAACTCTACATTTTCAGCAAATGCATGCTTAAGGTATTTTATCAAAGTAGCGCCGATACCGCCGCCCTGACCGTCAACAATGCAAACCCGTTCAGGCATATATACTCACTTTTTATTTATAACTTTATTTAAATAACAATGTTTGTATGTTCCAAAAAAAAAAGCCAAGAATGCTCAACCTGTTTTTTCTATGGTTAAAACCTTCTTGGCTTTATATTTCTATATTGAAGTACTAAATTTTTAACTACTATTTTAATAACATCGCAATTTCGTATTGCGTATTCGATGCTTCTTATTAAAATACTATCATATGTCTGTCAACATTTATTTGCCGTAAGATTTTTGCTTTCACGTTGTAGCTGTTTGTAAAGGGGATCGTTAAAAACAACAGCTTCCGGATCTATTAACCACCGGAATTCACACCCCATGCGGCCACCTGGTCCAATTCTTTTTGATTCCTCGCTATTTCGTGTGGGTGACTCTCACCCTTGGATGCAATTCAATAAACATAGGGTCACAACAAAACCTTATCTGACAGGATTTACATGATTAACAGTAGATTTGTCAGACCGCTCTGGAAGAGCGGCCTAAAACACGCAGCCGCTTCGCGGAAAGACTTTCCTGCTGTACTCGCAGTCCGGAGGCTTCAATTTCGATGACTATCGCTTTTCGATAGACGCTTTCCAAAAATCCAAATCCCAAGTAGTTATAGACTTGGTAAGCGCAGCCGATTACTTTGTGGGTTACGTCTTCTTTCTCCACCGGGTTACCCTCCTCGCCACAGGCGATGGTTTATTGCCTGACCGGCTTACGGCCGGTCGGCAACATCCTGACCATCCTGTTAATCCTGTCTAAAAACCTTGGTTAATATATGCGTTGCGTCAATAATACTTGCGGCAACTGTTTACCCACACAAAACAGCGAAGAGCCATTTTTTTCAAAAGCATCAGATTGCTGCATGAAAAGGCCCCTTTTATTACAACGTCTATGTACTATAGAAATATTTATCTAAAATACTACCTGTCTCCTCTTTTGTCCATTTTTCAATTTGGTTTTAGAATAATTTATTTTTAATCTTTCCAGAGTTTCTTACAATGGTAAAGCTATCCAAAACTTTACAATAACTTGTTATGTGCATGAAAACCTTTGAATTATTGGAATTTTGAAAAAGCAACTATAATTAGTTGCAATATGACAATAAATCCCTTATCCTAAGATGAAAAAGGGAGAGAATGAGCAAAAAAGAAAAATTAATAGCTAAACTGCTGCAATGTCCAAATAATTTTACATGGAATGAGTTAACCAGTTTATTAAAATCATTTGATTACAAAGAGGCTAAAACAGGAAAGTCCGGAGGCTCAAGAAGAAGATTCATACATGATAACGCAGCAACAATAAGTTTGCATAAACCACATCCTCAAAACACTTTAAAACAGTATGCAATTGATCAAATCATTGAAGTATTGGAACAGGAGGATATGATATGAAAGATATGATGAGTTATAAAGGATACATTGGTTCAGTGCACTACAGCGATGAAGACCAATTATTTTTTGGAAAGCTCGAATACATTAAAAGCTTAGTAAATTACGAAGGAACCGATGTAAAAAGCCTTAAACATTCCTTCGAGGAAGCGGTTGAAGACTATCTGGAACTTTGCACGCAAGAAGAGCTTGAGCCTGAACAACCTTTCAAAGGTAGTTTTAATGTTCGTGCGGGAAGTGAGCTGCATCGGAGAGCTGCTTTATATGCAAAAGAAAAAGGGTTAAATTTAAATAAAGTGGTTACAGAAGCTCTGGAACAGTATCTATCTACCATGTAATGACTTCAATCGGGTAGCCGGGGGTATTTAACCCCCAGCCCCCACACCACCTGGCATGCCTTTGGTTGAAAAATTAAAACCGTTCCTATGGGAAGTAAGGTCCAAGATTCCGGATGGAATCGCCAGAGTTTTATTCACTGTTGACGGGAATATGATGACCCTATTACACGGGTTTATTAAAGAATCGCAGAAAATTCCTAAGAATGAATTAGAAACAGCTCTTTCCCGGTTGAAAGAATATCAGGAGGATTAAGGATGAAAGACAAACATATTGGAAGTAGTTTTGATGATTCCCTTCAAGAGGAAGGCCTACTGGCAGAAGCCGAAGCAGCGGCTCTAAAACGCATACTTGCTTATCAGATTAAACAGGAAATGGAATTACGTAACATTTCAAAAACAGCTTTGGCTAAAATGATGAAAACAAGTCGATCTTCAGTTGATAGGCTGCTGGATCCTAAAAATTCTTCAATAACACTTCTAACTCAAGAAAACGTCCAATAAACAGAAGACCCATGAACTTTTCTTTTTCTGTTGTTTCCCGAATGTCTCAGACCGGTTTCATAGTCCCAGCCTTTGACGGGTTTAATTTGTCCGATGAGGTTTTGCCATGCCTGGATATATTGGGAAGGAATGATGCCGGCAGGCGCACCCGGTGGCTGATTGAGGCCGTAATAAGCCCGGAGTACGGCGCGCCCGGCAAACGATTTTAAACAATAACTGCCATCCCAGCGATACATGTCCGCCAGAGTAGGGGACTTAAACACCCGCCCTGCAAAGACAAACGTCTGCCAGTTATCAGGCAGGTCATAGGTCAGACTGGCCCGCGGGGAGTATTGGCTATCAGAAAGCTTTACAACGGTTTCGGGTTCTTCACCGTAACTTTTGGCATTGTTTTTAAAGTAGTCATAGCGCAGCCCGACAGTTATGTTGAGTCTTGGAAGCATCTGCCATGAATCCTCAAGGAAAGCGCCTGCCAAATCCTGCTCCCATTCCACTTTACTTGCGTTTTGCATATAATAATCCCAATGAGCGCAGGCATCTCCATAAGAGTATGTTGTACCCAATTTCAATTTATGGTTACCGAATTGGTGGTGTAGTTTAGCCTTTAAAGCCGGAATTTTAAAATCCAGACTGTAATCCTCATAATCACCCACTGACCGGTCGGCGTTTTTATAGTCTTCGTCACGTTTGTGTCGCAAATACGAAACGCCGATATCCAGCCAACCCGAAGTATAGGCGGCTATTACCGTGTCAGTATCCTGGTTGGTTTTACTGCCGTCATCAAATCCACGAGAATCGCTCCAGACATTCCAGGTCACCCGGTCATCCAATGTCAAGCCTTCTTCGCGTCATATAGTAAATGCGGTCAGTCTCAGTGCGCCCACCTGGCCAATATCCACGCCTACCGATCCGCTGGCATTCCTTTGTTCAATGTCGTTGTTATTGAGATATTCGTCTCTACTGCGATGAGCGCCGCCCAATGTCCAGTCTATTTTGCCCGCCGATCCGGCGGTGGTCGCATTGGCCTTAGAATCGTTGAACGTACCGTAATTCAACGTAACTTTGCTCTGTGATTTTTCTTTCCCGTTTTTAGTAATGATGTTGATAGTCCCGGCCAGAGTATTGCCGTATTCCGCCGAACCGACGCCACGAACGACCTCAATACGCTCAATATTTTCCAATGGTATAGCCTCCCAGGCCACCGAACGGGCGTAGTATTTTCCCAATTGCCCCAACGGCATACCATTTATCAAGATACACATATCCTGGTCGGACATGCCGCGCAGGTATAATTGCTTGCCATAGGAAGAGTCTTGAATGAAAATGGAATTGCTCAACTTCAGCAGATCGGTAAGACCGCTGATCTGGCCGGCGGAAATTTGGTTTTCCGGTATAATAATACCGGTCACGGGCGAACTGTAAACATCTGCATCGGGCGCAGTGGTTCGCACCACTATAGGCGGCAGTTTTTCATCAGCCCGGCAAACCGGATAAGCAAATAAACAACATATTAATAAAACAATAGAGAATAGTACTATCGTACTTTTTCGTATAATAATTCTATCAGTACTGGTTTGGATATATATTCTCAATAAGTTCTTCATACACTGGTAACCTCATTTTTCGATTTCATCAAGATGAAAACCGGTTTTCCAATAGCGCCTGTCATTTAATAGCTCATTGCGAAAGTAACAAAAAAGGCTCTTGGATTGGCAGTTCTGAGAGAACTTGCCGATTCAGTACTGGGATAACGTTTATCAAAGGCATTTTTGATATCCAGGGTAAGGGAATACTGGTTCCACTGGTAGCCAATCTGGGCATTCGCCACCCAGTAATCAATGGTTGTCTTTTGGTTGCCGGTATAATTGGAAGGGTAATCTTCCAGATCGGCTTCCCCTACATAGCGATAGTCAAATCCTGCAAAAAGGCCCTCGGGCGGTTTCCACCTGGCGCCGAAGCTAAACAACCAATCCGGCACCAGGGAAATATCCGTATCAGAGTAGTCGATCCCGTTATTAACATAATCCCTGTATTTCCCTTTTGTGTAAGAAGCATTGCCAAATATGGAAAGATGATCCACAGGAGCATAGTTTACTTCCAGCTCCACCCCTTTGCGTCGGGTTTCCCCCTGATTTTCCTTTGTGCCGGCAGCTGAGTCGGTAACGATTTCGTCTTGCACATCCAGAATAAAACCGGTTAATGTGCTTTCAAAATTTAAAAGCTTCATAAATTTTATTCCGAGTTCGTACTGCTTGTAGGTCTCCTCTGTAAGATCCGGATATGTAAACTTGTCAAAACCTCCCGGAAGTTTGAAGCCTTCCCCGTATGTAGCAAACAATGTGTATCCATCTATTGGTGTGAACTCCAGGCCGGCTTTGGGGCTGATAACTTCAAACGTTCCCATGCTAGTTTCTATGCCCGTCAGGTTGTCGTCCAGATCGCCGTTGATATGGTCATAACGCAGTCCCAGACTGATTCTCCATGCCTGGGAAGGCGAGAATTGATTTTGAAAATATCCGGAAAGCGTATTTATGGTCGAATCGCCGTCCACGGTTATGATCTCCCGTGCAGAAGGGATGCGGCTCGGGTTGGAAGCATTTAAGGTATGGGTAAGCTCCACCTGGCCGTCAACGCCCACAGTAAGATTATTCCCCATTCCGTTAAAATCGGTTGCCCAGACATAACTTGCGCTGCCACCATACATGTCCCTGTCATGATACTCTTCGCGAACATAGGTATCCATATCCCGGTATCGTGTCAGATTCATGGTATATCCATAAAGCAACAGATTGGCAAAGGCGTTATCGGCCACATCATAGGTCCAATTTGTGTTGACCCCGTAGCGATGTCTTTCTCCGCTACCCAATGATTTCGCACTCCAATAATCGTGGGCATCCCATTGTTCGCGGGTCAGGTATTCAGGATGATCCCATTCCGTACTGTGCAGGTTAACTGTCAACCCACCCTTTAATTTTTTATTAAAATCGTAAGTAAATTTGCCGGTGGCGTTGCCTAATTTCCAGTCGGAATGATCGGTTGCCCCCTCGCTGCGTGAAAGTTCCGCACCAATGACCGAGCTGATATTTCCGTCATCATGACCAACCGATGCTGCAAATCGTTGTTTATCAAAATCACCTGCGCCGAACTTGTATAGGGCAAAGTCCCCGCTCCTTTTGGTGATAATGTTCACAACACCGGCTCTGGCGAACTGACCGTAAAGTGCCGAGGCCGGCCCCTTAATAACTTCAATGTAATTGATGTCCTCCGGAATTATGGTATTGAAGTCACCATAGCCGTCGCCGTGTGAGGTCGACTCATTCAAGGGCACACCGTCGACAAAGATGGCAACACCGGTGTTGTGCCCCAAACGAAGACCTCGCATGGTGAATTGACTGGCCACTGCTCCCTGTCCATAATCCTGTATGACCACTCCGGGTACTTTTTGAAGTATATATAGTGTCTTGTCATAGTTTTCCTTTTCTATCTCATCGCTTCCGATAATAGTTGATGACGGAGGCGGCATAGAAACGCTTTCCGCTTTTTCGGATACAATAATATCATCAAGATGTAATACCTTACTGGGTTCACTCCCCCATACCGAAACGGAATAAAACAGAACACAAACAATAATGATTATATTAATTTTTCTGATCACATTCTTCTTACAAAACATATAATTCTCCCTTTATTTCTAGAATTTGCCAACATTTCGAAAGTAATACTTTTCTTTTTGGCAAAATTATTATTCTCAGAAAGGTAGCAAGTTCTTTTAATCGTATATGCTGCCTTCCTGTCACTGTGTTATTGTTTTCAATCAAACAAAATAAAAAAACCAGAAAAGTACTTACCGGATTTCTATCCGGTTTTGCCTTCCTGGCTTGTTTAACGGCTTAATTCTATTTAAAATTAAAGAAGTATTTATCGATTATTTTCTTTTAAGAATCGGAACTTCTGAAAAATCACATAAAAAAAGCCAAGAACATATGGCGGATTTCTATCCGGTCATGCCTTCTTGGCTGTTTCAACTAATGCTTATATTTTACAATTATATTAAGATTATAATTTCTTATTATAGATAATATATTTAATGCAAATACACGTTAACACCAATTTTTGTCAAGTATTTTATTACAACATCCAAATCCCTCCTGTTAAACCTTTTAATTACACAAATTGATGCAGACAAGCATTTGTTGTTGACAGATGATTTAAAACTTTATATCAATCACCCATACCTCTCAGCAAGATAGTAGAAGCTATCTACAATAGTACTATAAACTAATTTTAATCAAAAGCCACGAAGGCTGTTATCCAAAAACGGATAAAATGCCTGAGTGGTTTTTTTTGTGGTATCAGCGGGTAAAGAAGTAAATGATTTACAGCGGGTTGGGGAAAGCGGTAAACACCGGCCAGTGCTTTTAAGCCGCCCTCCCCTGCCACCCTTGGAATAAGGAATGCTTAAAGTATTATTCCCATGGAATTTTCTTTTTGTCAAACCAATCTTTTTTCATTCCGGCTTCATATTTGTACTCGCACAAAATAATTTAAAATAGCGGTTTTTACAAAAATATTCAATGGCTGTTATCTCCGGGCATTCGCAAAAATATGCAAAAACCCGGAAACGGTAAAATCACTTGAAACTTCCCGTTGCCGGCAACAGAAATAACGCTCGCTACAACGGCTTAAATGCGGCTGAATAAAATGATGTAAATAATGTAATTACTATTTCCAACAGAAAAGGAGAAAATTATGAAGTGTATTTTAAAAAATCAATTTATCTTGTTTGTTAATTGTATAATAATTTTAATTCTAACAAGTCATCCGCTTATGGCTCATGACATGTGGCTTGAGGTTAGAGACTATACACCTGAACCTGGTGAAGAAATCAACATTGTAATAGCTTACGATCATCACTTTCCCACCCGCGAATTCATGAATCCAAACGATCTGGAAGAAATTTTTCTCTGCAATAATAAGGGAGATAAAACAGGATTCAATAACTTCTCCGAAGTAGAGTTAAAAACTCAAAAACCATTAAAAACCGCAGGAACATATATAGTTGCAGCTAAAAATAAAGGCGGCTTTTTCTCCAAAACCACGGAAGGATACAAAAAGGGATATACCAAAAAAGACTTAAAGGATGTAATTAGTTGCGGTTATTATGCAAAATATTCAAAAGCCGTAGTAAATGCAGGTAAACCCGGTGGATCGGCTTTTTTAAATCCTATCGGACATGATCTGGAAATTATTCCCATGTCTGATCCGGGGACATTGAAGCAGGGAGAATTTTTGCCAATCAAGGTTTTATTAAAAGGAAATCCTCTTCCATCCAGCCTTGTAACTGCCACATATATAGGATTTTCTACTGATAAAAATACTTTTGCTTACGCCACAAAAACAGACAAAAAGGGCACGGCCAACATCAAAATGCTAAACTCAGGCATCTGGCTGATAACCACATCATACATGGAAGATTATCCTGATGCCAAAATATGTGATGAACAAAAACTATCGGCCTCGTTAACATTTGAGATCAGATAATAATTTATTATTCAGCCGCAAATTTCTGTAAGAAAATATCTTAACAGCATTATTAATATAATTGTCTATAGGAACACCTTTTCCATGAAGGCAATTTGCGGAAAAGGTGTAAATCAAAGAGGAAATTGTTTTTTCTCTTTAATATTTAAAAGGAGAATAACAAATGAAGTACTACAATTATGTGGTGTTGATTTTAAGCATATTACTGTTTGTCACACCTTATACATATTCACAGGAATCATATGAAGAAGAGTTAATTCAACCGGTCGAAGCGAATAAAATAAATAAAGGCAAAAAGCTGTCTGAAGTAATAAAGCTCGAAGATGTCGTTGTGCGCGGTGATGTCAGCCATAAAAATCTTGATGCCACATCTGCAACAATATTGTCTAACGAAGATATTGCAAACAGAGTATATGAAAACCCATTGGAAATCATAAGTCTTGCTCCGGGTATATCCATTAACCAATATAAACAGGGAGGGACTGCCGCATCTTTTCAAATGAGAGGGTTCACGCAATGTTCCCATGGTTCGGATGTAGCGATATATATGGACGGCATTCCTTTAAACGAAGGCGATGGTTATGCAGACACTAATATCGTAAACTCTGAAGAACTGGAAAGAGTTGAAGTAATCAAGGGTCCTGTTTCTCCGCTTTACGGGAATTTTGCATCAGCCGGAGTTGTACATTTTTATACGCAAAAAAAAGTGGACCATCAGCACATCAAATTGCTGCATGGAGACTATAACACTTCAGAAGGAAATTACGTAGGCGGATTATCAACCAATGACGGAAAATGGGATCATGTATATTCATTTCAAACATATCATACGGACGGGTATCAGGATAATTCTGAATGGGACAAGCTCAATGCCGCCACCCGGATTACGCATCACTTAAAAGACGGATTGGATCTTAGGCTTAGCCTCAGAAGTTTCAACTCCGATTGGGATGCACCCGGATGGTTGAATCGGGAAGAGTATGAAAAAGATCCTGAAAAATCTGTAAATGATGCAAACGGAGGAAGTAAAGACAGAGTTTCCGGCAAAATAGATGTAGACTATCGAATTACGAATGAATCAAAAATAATGCTACAGGTCTGGGGATACGACCAAAATTTTAAAAGATACTATGCCGGTCGCGAAGACGGTCTGTCACCCGGCACCAACATTGGAAATTTGCGCGATTTTGACCGTTTTGTCTATGGTTCCGGAATCAGCTATAATTTTATAGGAGAAATCAGTGAAAGGGAATTACGGTTTTCAATAGGAACGGACTATATGGCGGAAGATATAGAACGTAACAGATGGACACTTACTGCCGGTAATGGCAGAGAAAAAGGGGATCAATATATCGACTATCATATTGATTTTAAATCTTTCGGATTTTATACTGACGCAAACTATCAGGTAATCAAACCTCTTAGATTAATCATTGGAGCGCGTTACGACCATTTTACAGGTGAATTGACAGATCATCTATTAAATAACCAAAAGTCTTCCATGAATGATGTTAATATTTTCAGCCCTAAAGGAGGCCTTGAACTAAGCTTTTTTGATGATTGTCTGGAGTTTTTTGGTAATTACAGCCGCGGGTTTGCCATCATGTCAGGTTTTGCCGAACTGGCCCAATATACCCAGGATGACTGGGATCCTCAAATAAGAACTCAATACGAACTGGGTATGAGAACAAGACCTTTTACCTGGTTCAGCGGGCAACTTCTTGTTTTTCGGCTTAACACCGAAGACGATTTCATTCAAGATCCGGTCACTCTTGAATATGCAAATGCCGGTGAAACAACAAGGGACGGAATAGAAATATCACTTGATTTTTTTGCATTTGACTACGGATACCTGCACGGTGATTACTCTTATATTGATGCCGAATATGACTCTTATTCATCCGGTACAGTTTCATACGACGGCAATCAGCTCCCAAGAGTTCCTACCGATATTGCAAACTTAGAAATCGGTTATAATGCACCAAAAGGTTTCGGCGGCTGGCTCAGATATCACTATCAATCTGGGGCAAATCTGGATGAAGCCAATACATTAAAAGGAGAATCATGGGATAAAGTTGATGCAAACCTTTTTTATCGTTTCGGCGATAAAAGGAAATATCAGATTGCACTTAATATCATCAATCTGTTTGATGAAAAATACCCAGCCACCGAAAGTTACTGGAGTGGGAGTACCAGCTATTCCCCAGGAATGCCTTTTAGCGTTTATGCTTCTTTTTGTGTTGATTTTTGAATATGAAAATATTATGGCATTTCCCAAACCGCATCAGCACATAAAAATTCCCCGTTGCTTGCAGCGGGGAATGCAAGTCAATCTGAAATTGGTTAATACCTTATCGGCGATAACTCTCCGGCGCTAAAGGCCGCACCCAATGCCGCAATAATTTGTGGTTTCTCAGGGATAAACAGTAGGCAATCAGGTTTTTTTAAACAGATAGTTAATCTCTTCCTTCACTCTTTCAACACATTGTCTGCCTTCGGCAATTGCTTCTTTTGCACGGTGAAAATCCAATAATCCGATATGAGATAATTTCGGAGTCAGTAATATATCCGGTGGGTCTCCGGCAATACGGCTTCGCGTAATTCTGTCTTGCGCAATATTAATCGAGTTGGCGATTGCATCAATTAAGTTTGGCGCGTTATCAACTTCTTCATCTTTATCTTCATCTACGGTTGATCTGAATTCCCAGTCACTATACTTTTTCACGAAACCGGAAATCTTGCTGAAAACATCCGCCTCTTTATTTTTAACCGGTCTCTTTGTTTTATTAAAATGTTTACCAACAATGTCACTATTCAGATTTACTGCAATTACTACATCCGCACCCAATGCACGACAAACAGAAACAGGCACCGGATTAACCAAACCACCATCTACAAGCCACTGATCATCTTTATTTATTGCCGGAAACAGACCAGGCAGCGAAATAGATGCCCACACCGCATCCAGAATCGAACCATTGGTAATCCAAACTTCTCTGCCAGTTGCTATCTCAGTTGCTACAGACGCATATTTTTTAGGAAGATCTTCAATTAAAGAACTGTTTTCAGAAACATATTCATTCAAAAATTCCTGAAGCTTTTTTTTGTCTATGAACCCGTTTAAAGAAGCTTTTATCTCAAAATATTTTACTAGTTTAAATTTGGTTAATGAACATACCCAAACTTCCAGCTTATCAAGATTATTTGAAACATAAGATGCTCCTACCAATGCGCCGATAGAAGTGCCGCATACCACATCAGGCTCAATTCCCATATCAATAAGTGCTTTTATAATACCTATATGCGACCATCCACGTGATGAACCACTTCCAAGCGCTAAACCAATTTTCATTTTTTATCCTTATTTTTTCTTACTATGGAATTTAGTATTTAAGTACTAAACACAAGATTATTTAATTACTTATTGCAGGTGCTTTTAGCATAAATTCTTTTCCATTCACCTGAGCCAATATAAAATCAACCAAATCGTTTCTGGATAATGTAAAATTAACTACTCCTTTGCCTGTATAGCCGGAATTGACTTTTCCTGTCTTTTGTTTATTGTTTAGAAACGGAAGTCTTACAATCGTCCAATTTAATCCTGATTCCCGGATAATACCGGCAGTTTTAACAATATCTACATAGGCATCCCCCATCAGAAGTCTTATCATCATGACCGCAAAACTGAATTTTAGATCAAAAGAATCATTGGGGTCGGAAGCACTAGGCGTTGCCGTAGCAATTAACCGGTTTATATTTTTCTCTTTCATTGCTTTAACTATATTTGCCATACCTTCTGCAACCAAACAGCCTTTTACTCTTCCTGGAGGACCTAAAAGGCTGATGACCGTATCTGCTCCTTCTACAGCCTGTTTTATTGCTCCCATATCATTTAATTCACCCTGTACAATTTTTAGATTTGGGTGGCTAAAGTCTATCTTAGATGGGTTACGGGCATATGCCGTTACTTTATAACCTTCATCAAGCGCTTGTCTCGTAAGTATTCTTCCACTTAAACCGGTTGCTCCAAAAACAGTCAGCTTCATAATAATATATACTCCTTTACTTCGAATACCTGATTGTTAAAGACGTGACAACTCCCCAAATCCAATTAAACAAAAAAACCAGTGCCGGTGTTAAAAGCCCAAGATCAAGGCCTGCAATACCCTTATTTGCTTTATAGGGAAAAACGACAAACAATTGAACCATTGTCGGAAAAAGACTCAGTAAAGTCCCTTTGGAAAATGGTTTGGAACTTAACATAGGCAGGAAAAATATCAGCCCCCAGATACCCCCCCAGACTATACGAGGATATAACCATCCCGAAGTTAAAGCAGGAGCAATTGAAACTCCCAAAGATTTACTTATCCCTAAATCACCGAACAGCCAAACAACCAGGCTGTTCGCTAAAGCTCCCAAACACCCGGCTGCAAAGTAAATTAATAATTTTTTCATTTTTTTTTTGTTTCCTTGCAAAATGAGAAATTGTAGCCACAAGATTTAAGGCACAGCACTTGGGCTATTTATGCTGGGAAGATTTTGCGCCACTTTTTTCAAGTGAAGTATAATAAATAGTATTCGACTATATGGATTGTGTAATAACTTCATAATTAATCTATATATTTTCCAATCACACTATGATTGATCTTAATTTCATGAATAAGGCGATCATAATGTCGCATTCGGATTATGGAACGAACAATCAGGTAAGCACCAAAAACAATCAGGGCAAGACTAAATGCACCTAATGGAACGAGCAGATATAATACATTAAGGATATCATAATATTTTGAAGTAGCTATCAGAAAGCTAACCACAGACAATGGTAAAGCCAATACTGCTATTCCTGTTCGCATTACGGATAATGACGTGCGCTTTTCCGCCAAAACAAGCTGCGCCTCATTAATTGCTATTGAATCAATTTCCGGTTTTTCGTCAGCCAAATTTTTTACCCTTTTTTATAGATATTTATTACGTATTTGACAGTGGCAATAGGTCTAATCCGCCTGAAATAATTTTACGCCTTCATTTCTTCAATGCCTTCATAAATATGCCGATGTTTTAACTCCGGCAACAATTCACTCCTAAACCGGGAGGTTTCTCCATAATAAGATACCCGCCCTATGTCTATGAAGTCCTTGGTCAATGGACTTTTAGATCCAAATACTCTTGACACAAACTCAAATGTTTCAGCAGCAAAATATATGAGCCATAAGGGCATTCGCCATGGTTTACTGCATCCCCATAAATCGCATGCAAAATCGAGAAATGACTGTAAGGTATCATTGCCTTCATCACCGACATGGTAAACACCAATTGCATTTTCTTTCCTTATTGCAGCCACAACTGCTCTGCAAAAGTCAGTCTTAGAAATCAAATGAATTTCAGTTGGGTCCTTCCAAACACCAAGCAGATGTCTTTTTGCAAACCATTTTGCAGCATCTATCATCAGAATACCTTTACCATAAACCATTCCCACCCTAAGCGATACCGAGTTTTCGATTTCATTGAAAAGATATTTTTCTTCCTCAAGTCTTGTCTTGGCATGGACAGATACAGGGTTGCCGACCAAGCTGCCCGTGGCAGGCAGCTTTCTTGAGGTTGGCCCTTCAACATGGGGAAAACTGATTAATATCACTTTACTTATATTTTTTTCTTTGGCAACTCCAATAAGATTTTTAAAATACTGAATGTTTGTTTCATAAAGGAACTTTTCCGGATCAGCCTTAAACAGTACTCCTGCAAAATGAACTATTGCATCAGCACCATCAAGACATTCATACAATGTTTCAGGTTTTGAAAGGTCCGCGCTTCTTACTTTGATCCTTGGATTTTCTCAATGAAAAAATAATACCAATGGAATAATTTTTTTCATGATTTTATCCGGCTACCGCAACGATAACACGCTGGGCTGCGTGTTATCGTTCGGTCGGGTTTATTGTTTTTTAGAAAGTACGAATGATACAACTTTTTCTTAGTTCCATACCAAGCCACTCCAAATCAGGGAAAATCGCATAGCGTCTAATTCCAAAGCAGTTTGTATCTTATTTGCAAATTAAGTTTACTAGTTTAATACGCACCTAATACTACCCCTGAATACGCTTCTTTCTTTTTTAATTTCCTTTATAGTAACATGCTAAGAAAGATATCTGATAGAAACTATATAACTAAAGAACGTTCCCGATATTCCCCTACCATATGCCAGGCAGAAGCCTATAGCGGGTCTCCTCAGCATATGCCTTATAACCTTCCAATTCTTTGTGGAGAGTGCGATCCTCAAGAGCGGTTCTGATAGTGAACAATAGCATCAACGCACCGGCAGGAAAAAATGTCCACCAGGAACCCAGGATCAAGGGCATTGCTGCTAAAAATATGATATAGGATGCGTATCCGGGATGTCGAACGATACTGTATGGTCCCGTTGTAACAACTTGATGTTCGCGATCATTTTGTATGCGTACGAATTGTTCGAAATGTGCATTTGTGATCATAGCCCATGTACCGAATGGCCACGTTAGAGCCAAGAGACCAAACCCGATATATAGCGCTGTAAGAGACATGCCAGACCATCCAAAACGCCAGTCCATACCTGCGACAACAGGCGCAATCAGCTCCTGGATAACCATCCAGCATAATGTGAACAGTTTATCAAATGTCTTTACACCGCTATGCGAAGTTCCACGATGATTGAGCGTTTCCGGGACTCGTTGAGCGAGTATAACAAGCATAATGATTTCCAAAACTAATGTGGAAATGATCCAGATCCAACCCCGTACCCAATGAACGGTACCAGCTGCAACAAAGAGAATCACCGCATACACAAGGATAAGGCTTATACGATGGATGGCATACCAGTAGCCATGTTTATCAATTTTTGTACCCATATTTCTCCCTTCACCATTCACTTAGCTTGATGCTGTCTTTATCGTCCAACCTACAAACCCAGCGGTCAGCGCAATCCATGGTGATAATATTGCAATTTTATTCTAAAAGCATTGGGAAACTCACAAACACAAAAGTTTCTCTATATAAAGGAGGTTTTCCAATGCTTGAAGAAAAGATAAATGATTTTTTAACCTATTGCAAAGTATCAAATTTTTCAAAGAAATCAATAGAGACTTTTACAATAAGATTAAGGGAGTTTAATTCTTTTATTGATATTGTTCCGATATATTTTATTTGTTGTTTCGGAGGGGGGTATTCTCAAGGTCTCTGCAAGAACGGATTGGCATTTTTTATAAGTTCTGACGGCTTTTTACCGGATACGCACTTTGGTACAACCGCAGACACCGCAGATCCGGACATCTGTTTCAAAACCGCTACAAATCTATTTTATGCCAGGAAAACTCTTACTTATTG
This sequence comes from Pseudomonadota bacterium, assembly GCA_018817425.1. Classification (NCBI taxonomy): domain Bacteria; kingdom Pseudomonadati; phylum Pseudomonadota; species Pseudomonadota bacterium. Next base: position 10,516 of record JAHITX010000058.1, on the reverse strand, counting down.
GAACTGGTGCGCTACATCCATCTAAACCCTCTTAGGGCCGGACTTGTTCCTGATTTAGCAAGATTGGAAAATTATCCATACTGCGGCCATAGTGTATTGATGGCAAAGGCTTTTGAGAAGGGTGTTGAGAGGATTTTGGGAGATGGCGAATTTGTTGAATATAACAGTAACAGCTGTTAGCAAATCTGTAATACGTGGCGAGAAACTCGCAAAGGCAAATAAATATTTGCTTTTTGATAAGTAAATTTATAAGTGTGATGCGTCCCTTGTTTTGCACATTAATTATATTGTAGCCAATTATTATATTCTACCAAAGGGATTATCAGTACATAAGATCATGTTAGCTACTGAGACACCGGTACTGGCGGTACCATCGGTAATCTGACCATACATAGGCCAGGTTGCCTCACCACAGAAATAAAGCCCTTTAACATCCGGTGATTTCTGTCCGATTTTGGGAAGTGAACTGAACTCGTAATGTGAAGGGTGTACAGCGCCTTTGGGAGGTGTCTGAAACTCGATGGCTTTTTTGAAACCGGGATAGATTTCTTCAAAGTTCTCATTCATCTCAGCAGTTATACCTTCCAAACCAAGCCTGTTAAATTCTTCCTCAGACCTGATCGAGTACGACCAGACTAGTTGTTTACCTGCCGGAACATTCCAGGGCTGTTCTATGTTCTGTGCGCATCCTCCCTGTATGGTGGAACCCGTCTCAGGATCGTAAACCATAAAAAAAGCTCCATCAAGAGGTATCGATTCATTTAGGCCTGTTATAAGAAAAACTCCGCCCATTTTCTGATTCATAGGTAAACGAAGAGTATCTGCAAGTGAAGCCGGCATAATCTTGAACAGGTTAAAGTAGTCAAGCCATGTTGTTGCCAGTATGACCCGCCTGGCTTTTATGATTTCGTCTGATTTTTTTTCGTGCTTTATCACTACACCAATTGCTTTGCCGTTTTTTATAAGCACTTCGGATACGTTCTGGCCAGTCCTGATTTCACATCCGAAGTTTTTGGTAATTGCATCAGCAATTGGTTCACAAATGCCCTTTTGCACATCCGGCATAGCAACACTCATCAATCCCTGGCCTCCGATCCATATCCTGAACATTACAGCGCCCTTGCCCATGGAACCACGTTCCCAGGTAAAATTTGCATCTCCTGTCCAGGCATAGCCTGCCCAGAGACTGGTAAACAGGTACTTGACAGAAGGGTTTGAAGATCTTGCCTGAACCCATTGTTTTACCGAAAGCTGATCCCACTCACGGCACATTTCGTTGAAAGGCTTTGTGAGAATCTCATGTACGAGAGGGCACAATTCCTGCTTCAGGCCATCTTTGACAAGATCCGGACGTATCGCATCAAGAAATTCAATCATCCATTCCACAGCTGCATCTGTAGTCAGACATTTAGGAACCGTCATAAAAGTTTTTTTGGAACCTTTGAAATAAATTCGCGGTTCCCGGCTGGTGTGATAGCGTATGTTTGCGCCAAAGTCTTTCGCAGCATTTGCCCAACCATAACCTCCGCCATTGTTGAGCGTTGTCATGATAAGCGGTAGGTGCATGACTATATTGTATCCGTTAAAGCTGTGCGCTGCCGCCCGTCCGCCAACAACAGGCCCCTTTTCGAGCAGCAAAGTCTTCTGCCCTCCTTTTGCCAGATATCCACTACACACTAAACCGGCAAAACCGGCACCTATCACAATATTTTCAATATTTTCTTTCATAATATCCTGTTTTATTAAAATATTATTTATTTAATACTATGATTATTGGTAATTTTCTTTAAATTTAGTTTGAATATAGGAGAAGTCAAAAATAAAACAGTAAAAGTAAAAAAACAAGAAGTTATTTGGGGTGGGTTTTAAATACACCCCAAATAACTTTAAAAAGCATTCCTATTTAGACAGCAATAAGAAATTATTTACAGTAAAATAGTCAGGATCCAACTTGGACGAAGGTAAGTACACGCGTGCTTCAGGATGATCCATACGGCCTGACCATGTTGCGTGTTTGTATATTTCATCAATATAGAGCTGGCTATCATAATCTCCCGTGCTGACCTTGCCGCTGGGCGATTCACTATAGTGCAACAGCATGCAAACCCAGGTATGGAATGCGCCTGCCTTGTCATATACCTCCTTATACCATATTGTATAAGTTTCCTGATCAATATAGTTTACATGCAATCCCCAGTTATAATAAGGATCTGTAGGTATCTGTTCTACAACCCATACTTTTCTTGGGACATAGGTAAGCGTGCCCGGAGCCGGAGCCCATGCATCACCCTTCCATCCAGGAACTTCAAATCCTAATTTCATGCGTTTGCCGCTCCAGGGATATTTAGGAATGACACTGCCATCAGGCACATCCTGCATTGGAATCATGTTTGGGCTGGTAAAACTAACAAGAACTGTCTTTTCTCCTACAACCTTCCATTTCATGGAATCGTTTTTACCGCTCCACATGTAATTCATATCAAGCCATGCATCAGAACCCATATATGGGTCGGATCTTGCCGTTGATGCTGTTTGACGTATCCTTCTGATAGCAGGCACATAAGCATAGTTGCTATTATCCCTTTCGTCTATATAGACGTAGGACATGGTATTGGTGCCCTTGATACTCATCGGCTCAGAAACTCTCTGAAATTCATATGTAAGAACTTTTTTAGGATTTCTTATTTCCGTGCCCAGAGGCCTTCCCATCATATAAAGGCGCGTATCAATTCCGGTTATATAACGTTCCTCTGTGGTTTTGTTAATCCACGTTACATAAGAAGCTATTTTTGTCCCCATTAAACGATATCTCTGATAATTGAAATTCCAAATGATCTTGTTTGCCACCTTGGGATCATTAAGGTCAATATTCGGAAAAGGCATACCATAAAAATTTGTTTCAGCAATTTTTCCTGTGCTCTTTTCGATTAAATCACCAGTAGCATTGACATCGAATCTCCCGGCATTCTTAGCAGTTGCAGCAAGATAGCTGTCCAAATGCTTGTATTGAAAGTTTATCGTGCCAGGCGTAACAACCCAGCCTCCCCTTTCAACCGCCCTGTATAATGGCGGAATGAGTAAGTCTTTGTATTGAGCGCAGTTAGTTTTGTCTATCAAATTGGGCAAATCCGCAGCCTGTAAAGTACCACCGATACCCAAAAGAAGAACAAGCAGGGAAAGTAACGGTAATCCTGTCCGGTTAAAAAATCGCATCAATCTTATTTTCACTTTTTCCTCCTTTGCTTTTTAGCAAATTCAAAAAACTTTTGTTATTTCAAGTATTGCCTGACAATGTTTATAACATTTGTTTAAACGGCTTTGCGGCAATTAAATAACGGTTTACCATTCATATCCCAGTTTTAAAGTTACCTCACTGGTTTCTATACCATCAGCAAAGCCATAGCATGCGTCCTTGTCTCCAAGAAAGGCCTGCATTTTGAGATCAGTATAAAGCTGGGGGGTAATATACCACTTGATTGAAGGTTTAATAAGATATGTAGTGCCTTCACCATGTTTCCCGGGATTAACTCCAATTACAAGCAATGGATTGAGTTTGGAAGCCCACCAATAAGTCATGATCTGAAACATGAACACATCTTGTTCTCTCATATTTCTGCGGTCGTATCTGAGTGTTTTACTAGTATCGCCTCCTACCATCAGGGTGCCTTCATAATGACTGACATAATGCTTGTTGCTCAAATAGCTTTCCCATTCATTAATAGTTTTATGTATCCATTCTACTGAAACTTTTGTTAGATCTTTAGAAAGCCACCTCAAGCGCAGATCCTTGTCAAGCGCAAGCATTGTTTTTGTAACCGGCTTGTATGTATAAGTTTCTATTGCCATATTGCCAAGATCATCGGTAGTTCTTTTATAATCTGAACCTGGTCGGCCTATAGGATAAGCTGTATAACGGGAAACCTCACCTCTGACTATAGCTTCCATACCAAAGACTAGTAATTGATAGCTGAAAAACCCACCGTAAACATGCTGTTTATTATAATTCAACTCAACTAATGTTGGGAATCGCCCAATAAAATTCTTCAACGCTACGCTCGGTTCATTGACCACATCTCTGAAATATACAAAAGAGAGGTTGAGTCTGTCTCCGATTTGTGCAGATACCTTTGCTCCGTATTCATTATTGTCGGTGGGAACATTATACCGGAATTCTCCAATACCCCTAAAATCGGCAAACGGTAGTATTTTTGCATATGGAGCTTCCAATTGACCCTTAGATGTACCATTTGCTTTTGTATCAAGAGGCCCGAACTGAGTAGGTCTGATGTCCGGAATTAACAACAAATCAAAGTTAAGGCCAAGATTAGCCGTGGAGGGCAAACTGAAATTCAACCGGCCCATCCAAAGGGGAGTTTTAACATCATCAGGATTCTGAAAAAATAAATTGAAAGAATTATCCGGTGGGTTTATAACATCATTAAGTGTTTCGAGCATGCCCTCGCCCCAGGAAACAATTTGTCTTCCCGGTCTGAAGAAGCCTCTTCCAAGAGATCCTTTATATGAAAAATCTATAAAAGCTTCCCTTAAATCAGCTTCGAATCTAATATCTTTTAAGCCATAATCGAATCTGGAAGCACCCAGATTTTCCTCGATGTCATATTCATTTGCACGAAGATCAAAAATCGAATCATATGCGCCTCGAAAGGTCAGATGGACTTTTTCTACTGCAATAGGACCCCAATTCATATTTGGGTCAACATCAATATCAAACTTTAATGTATTTCGCTGTTGAACTCCTTCTGTTTGATCGAAAAAACCGTTTTGAATACCAGTTGTATCACGCAAAACAAAACTGGATTCAAAAAAACCATGAAAATTGGCGTCCATTTCTGCTGACGCACTTGAAGAGAAAATTCCTAACAGCACAAAAATTGCAAACACAAACAAACCTGTTTCCCCCCATCTTCTCTTACTCATGTTTTTCCTCCTAAATTAAGTGTTAATAAATACAAGCTCCTCTTAGTTTTAATTTGTAATTCTCACCCCCTTTTTTTTAAAAAAACACCCCTTACACAAAAGCAGAACAAACAAAGAACACAATGACAATTCAAAATGCTTTAGATTCCCGATATACAATTTATCGTAAAGAACATGATTATTGGGCAAACTCAGAAACAGCCAATTAGTGATTTATTATTTATTGACAACACACTCTATTTTTTTATAGGTTAACCAAAGATATGTTATATGCTTTAATGTATTTTGATTTCTATCGAGGGGTATAAACAGTTTATGACTTCTTTACAACGAACAAAGAATTCGTATAGTGAACCCAAATTATATAATTCGATGGGGTCTCTGATTAAAGATTATCGTCACTGGCGTAGAATAAGCCAGGAAAAAATCTCAAGCTTGGTTGGAGTGAGCGTTCGCCAACTACAAAACTGGGAAGCAGGATGCCGCCGCGCCCGTATTGAAAACCTTCATGATCTTGCTGAAGCTACCGGCATTCCGATGCAAGTATTTGTTGCTCTTAACGCGGATCAGCCACTCTGGTATTCCATGCAGAAAAGGCATTTTGCATACTCTTCATTAGAAGCGCATTGTGTGCATCATGAATTATTCAGATATCCTAATAAATCAAGCAATGAAATTATATTAAAAAGCGAGTGCATTTCAACAAACAAACACATAAGCATTATACTTTCTTGTCATAGTGATCTTTACTGTATGCCCGAATCATTGCAGGCAGATGTCATCAAAAAGGCTTCCATGATTCTTCCTGATCTCAACCGCATTACCTTTGACTCCTGGGGCCATTATGTTGGTCACAGCATCTGGCTGCCTTTAAAAACAAATGACTATAAGCAACTCCGACAGCTTAATTCAATTGAAAATCATCTTACTCCCGATAGAATTTGCGATATTATCGCTCTTGATGAGGGCACATTTTTCAACTACTCTTCATATTCAGCCAGCTTGAACATGGCACATTGTCAGATAATGAATGTCGGAAGGAACCTTGCTGAAATAAAACATAAAAGTAAATACCTGATTGCCGCCAATTCATTTACGGAAGAAGTACATGAACTGTTAAGCAATATGGATATGAAAGTATTCAGAAGTTATGAAAGTGTAAACTCCGAAGTTTGTAATAAACTCTATGAGGTAAAATTAGATCTTCTGATGAGACCCAAAGGACCTTGGCAATGGTTGGTAGAAGAAGTTGCTAAATCAAGAAAGAAACTTTCCAAAATATCTGTGATAAAAGAGTAATAGCAAACCTTATCAAATTGAGCTTGGCATTTCTGTTTTGAGAAGTAGAGAGTAGTATTGGGTGTAGTATTAGGTACGTTTTGAACTATTAAACTTTATTAATTCTGGCTGATATATTAATTGAGTTTTATGCCAAGAAAATCACGAATAGATGCTCCTGGAGCGATGCATCATATAATTGTACCCTATATTCCCCCTTGTTCATTCTCCCGCAAGAAGAGCTGCTCCAAAAGCACCAACCATCTGGGGATCATTTGGTATCAGAATTTTTCGACCCAGTCTTTCTGCAAGTAAGTTACGCATACAAGGATTTTTTGCTACACCGCCCGTAAAAACGATTTCTCCTTCCGATGATACACGATTAATCATTCCGGTTGTACGGCGTATGACACTATTGTGCAAACCCTTTGCAATTTCACGCCTTTTGCAACCTCTTGCAATAAGGGAAACGACTTCGGATTCGGCAAACACAGTACACATGCTTGAAATATTGATATCGTTTTTTCCATAAAATGCTTCCGTGCCAAAATCGTCAATATCAAACCCCAAAGTTTTCGCCATGATTTCCAGAAACTTTCCTGTACCGGCAGCGCATTTGTCATTCATTTCAAATTTTTTTACTTTTCCGTTACTATTCATAAAAATAGCTTTGCTGTCCTGACCGCCAATATCAAGCACAGTCTGAGCATCGGGAAATAAAGCCCGCGCACCCCTGGCATGAGCTTTAATTTCAGTTATCGTAGGCATATCAAAAGATGACCCGATCAGAGAGCGCCCATAACCTGTTGCCATAATTTTATCGTATGATATTTTGCGCAACAGCCTTTTCACCTGTGAAACAGGATCATAACCGGTATCGGTCATGAAGTAATATATGATTTTATCCGCTTCGATAACTACAAGTTCTATTGTACGAGATCCGATATCAATGCCTGCATACTTCATGATCTTACCTTGAACTCTCCATTATAAATCTTATATACTTTCAAAAAGTGCCTCAATTCTTGTTTTAAGCTGACCGATATCTCCATCGGAGTAATCTGTTTCAATTTTAAGAAACGGCAACAAATGTTTACCGGTCACATGATTGCCGACCTTATACGACTCAACATTATAGGAGTGGCAAGCCTGAAGTATAAAATCAATCACAACATCCGGTTTAAATTTTTCTATTAAAAAGGATAGATCATCAAGTCGTTTACTATTCGGTGTCATGCAGGAACAGGGAATTTTCAAATAACGTTCGGCCATAGCAGTTACAGGATCATCTGTGTTTTCTTCGAACCGGCCCATAAATGTCTTCATTCCAGTGCATGAATCCGGGGCTACAACGATACCGCCTGATTCTTCTATCACTTTAAAAACTTTTGTTGCATCCCCTCCTATGGGGCAACCCGTTACCAAAACCCGCACCGAATCAGGCTTTCCAAAATAAACGCCTTCTTCTACACGCTTTTCCAGTTTTTCTATCACTTGTTCAAGAACGGGTATAACATCGTCAGCAGTTGCCGGTTGTGCCAAAAAGGAAACATCATACATCTCCTGCCAGCTTATAACAGGAGGCTTGAGTGATGCATATTCGAAAATTTTTTGCATCAAAGTATTTTTTATGTTTGATGCGCAAAGTGATGATTCAATTTTTTCATCCGATGTTTTACAATTAAAAGTATTTTCAAGAAACCTTTGAAGATTTAAAATCATTTTCTTCCAGTTTTGCACAGCTTCAACTTCATCCGGCACCTGCGGCAAATCCATAATATGTATCGGTTTGATATCTGCGATAAGTTCAAACATTTTTTTCTTCCCGTCACAAGTAGTTTCCGCAATTACTGCCTGAGACATGGCATAAAACGGGCAGGTCCCTTCAATAATAAAACCATAGCTCGATTTTATTAAAGGGCAGAGATTTGCCGGCAATACTGTTTCCGCAGCTTCTATAGGGACTTTTGAAAATGCGCATAGACTTGCCGGTGCGATACCCATAGAGTGAATCAGCTCCATAGGCGCATAACCGCAATATATACCGACTATCGGAACCCCGTTTTGTTTTCGGCCCTGCAAATAGTTCAAAACTCTTTTAGCCGGTTCGCCATCATATCCGTCATTCATCAAAGGTGTAATTTTCATATCCGTTTTTCCTTAATTGCATTAATCCGTGAATATTCCTCTCACCGATTTCATCTGCGTGTCAAATAGATAGTATTAATATCTAAAGGTATAATTTATAGAAATTCCCAATGAAGTAATAACTGATCAACAATAATTATTTCTAATATCAATAGAGCCACTTTCAAAACGTTTCAGTTTGGTCAAGCTCAAGGCGGGCGAAAATTTCAACCGCAGGAATACATTGAGTATTTCGAGGATTGCAATTTGAGCCCAACGCAGAGATCGGCCAAACTGGGGCGTTTTGAAACTGGCTCAATAGAGTTTTGAAATAGCGCATCCCCATACTGGCTTATTGCCTTAAACAATTTTTTCAAAAGCATTAAATTCTAAATTTTATTCTAAATTTTTATTGATTTAATTCAGGCAAAGTGCTATCGGGATTTTTATATTTTTGTTCATTATACAAGTTGTGATATTTTGAGGAATATATTAATCCTGTATCTCATTTTGTATTTTACTTTTTTAAAGCTCTCGAGGATTTAATATGACCGGAAACAAATAAGCCCCAATCTTCATAAAATTGAAGTATGGGGCTTTTGTTTTTTTAATATTGTGAACTATTAAAAATTGGGATGAAAATCTTAAGGTAGCAAGTTTTTAGCTCAATTAGATGGGAACAGGTTATATGCCTAAAGGAGAAAGAAGCGATGAAAAAAATAAATTGAATAACGAACATGCGTATGGCCCTGATCACCACAAAGCAATTGTGGAAGCCGTGAAGAACTTTGGAGCACGATGATTATAAGTGCTCACATTTTTAAATAACCAATATGGAGCCAAAATGAAAATACAAAATAGACCGATAGGCCGCACATTATGCCTTGCTCTGCTTTTGGTGGTATTAATAGCGAGTTGCTCATCTCAGAGGACGACCATTGTTCCTATGCCACCTGAAAATATGCAGAAACTAGGACGGGTTGAGGGTAAAGCTTACGGAACGATCTTTCAGATGTTTTTCTCAATATTTCATAATTCTCGTACGGACCGTGCCTATGCTGACGCACTTGCAAAAGCACCGGGAGCAACAGCCCTGATTGATGTAACGCTCCAGGAAGACTGGTTGTGGTACTCTTTAGGCACCTTTTCAATCTTGACCATTTCAGGGGAGGCTGTAAGATGAATATCAAAACAAAACTCATAACAGTGCTCTTGTCGGCAGTTATGTTTGGCTGTGCCGGAACTCCGGTGCATTTTTCAGATGCACCGATAGCAAAACTCGATTTGTCACAGAGACACAAGGTGAGAGCCAGAGCAGTAGGCCTTCTTCTTTTTGATTTCATACCCATTGGTGTTAACAACAGACAAGCTTATGCTTATGAACTTCTGAAAGATGAAGCTGGAAATAATTATCTAACAAATATTGCAATTCAAGAAGTGTGGCGCTGGGTTTTTATCGGTCATAAGTATGTAACAATTTTAACAGCGGACGCTTATCCTTTGGCAATCGATTCCAAACAGATTCTTACTGACAAAATAGAAGCGCTGAAAACTCTTTATGCAGGTGGAGAGATATCAGAAAAAGAATATGAAAAGGCACGGCAACAGCTTTTAAGCAATTTCTTAAAACAATAATTATTTCTTATATCAATAGAGTTTTGAAATAGCGCATCCCCATAATAGCTTATTGCCCTGAGCAATTTTTTCAAAAGCATTAAATTCTACACTTTTATTCTAAAAATTTTATTGATTTAATTCAGGCAAAGTGCTATCGGGATTTTTGTATTTTTGTTCATTATACAAGTTGTGATATTTTGAGGAATATATAATCCTATATCTCATTTTGTATTTTACTTTTTTTAAAGCTCTCGAGGATTTAATATGACCGGATACAAATAAGCCCCAATCTTCATAAAATTGAAGTATGGGGCTTTTGTTTTTTTAATATTATGAACCGTTAATAAGAAGTATGGAGTCGAAATGAAACAAAATATTAAATCAAAAGGCAGTACATTATGTATTATTTTATTGTTGGTACTATTCACAGTGGGTTGTGCATCCCAAAGAACATTGATTGTCCCAAAACCTTCTGAAAACATGGAGAAACTGGGACGGGTTGAGGGTAAGGCCCGCGGAACGATCTTTCAGTCATTTTTCCCAATATTGTATAATT